>NZ_FRAJ01000017.1 GCF_900142285.1 Caminicella sporogenes DSM 14501
GTTTTGAGAGAACAAACAAAAAAGCAATTAATAGTTAATAATGAATAATGAATAGGTGTTAAAAGAACTTAAAATCATTTGATAATTTAGTATTTGTTGGTTTTTTACTTATTAATTATTCACTATTAATTATTAATTGTTTTATAAGTCCGGTGACTATAGCGAAGGGGATACACCTGTTCCCATACCGAACACAGAAGTTAAGCCCTTCAGCGCCGATGGTACTTGGTGGGAGACCGCCTGGGAGAGTAGGTCGTTGCCGGTTATAAAAATCCTCTGAGGAATTTAAAGATTCTTCAGAGGATTTTGTTTTTTTGCTAAAAAATTCAAACAGGGGAATTAAAAATTAAAAATTGAGAATTAAAAGATTTTAGAGTAATGAATTTGAGTTGAGAATTAAGTTAGTTGTTAGTGGTTAGTAGCAAAAGATTTTTTTACTACTAACTACTTGCCACTTACTATTAATTATTATTCCTAAGAAGTTTTAAAGTGTTTTAAAAGACTAACTTTAAAAACACTGAGAGCTAAGAGCTGACAACATTGTCATGAAATATTGTTTCACGTGAAAACATCTATTAGCTGTTAAACTGTCAAATAGAAATTTTAATTATTTTTATATTCAAAATATAATAATTTTATTGACATGTACATAAAATATCCATATAATATAAAAAAAATATGTAAAAAATATAACATATAAAAAATAATATATAAAATGAGATTATGAGAGTGTGCCTATGGTTCTGGCTAAATGAGTCTAGTCCAAGTACTGCAGGCAAAAGTAAAGCTACACTTCTAGGATAAAAGCCTGGAAGACGAGTCTCATACATTAATTCGTCTTCTAGGTTTTTTTATTTAAAAAACATGTTTGGGAGTTGAGAAAAGAGTAAAAATGGGGGAATAATTAATGAATATATTAAAAAAAGTTTGGCCTTATTCTGGACTGCCAAAGGAAATATATATATTGTTTTTTGCAAGAGTTATTAATAGCATGGGAAATTTTGTTTTTCCGTTTTTAGTTTTTTTCTTGACTGAAAAAATTGGATTAAGTGAGAGTAGAGTAGGCTTTTATAGGATGATAGCAGCAATGGTTTCAGTTCCAGGTACAATATTAGGAGGATTTTTATCTGATTATGTTGAAAGAAAAAAAATATTTATTGTATCACAAGCTCTTGCTGCGATATTTATAATACCTTGTGCTTTTTTAGGTGATTCGATTTTTGTTGCTTATTTATTAATAATAGCTACTTTTTTTGGTGGAGCTGCACCTCCAGCTAATAGTGCAATGATTACAGATTTGACAAATCAAAAAAATAGGAAACAAGCATATGCTCTTTTATACTTAGGTATTAATATTGGTTTTGCAATTGGACCTTTAATAGCAGGATTTTTGTATAATAATTATTTAAAATTGCTTTTTTTAGGAGATGCAATTACTACTTTTATTTCTTTAATATTAGTAGCAATTTTTGTTAAAGATACTAAACCAACAAAGAATGAAATTGAAGAAAGTTATAATTTAAATAATGAAGAAAAATCTGAAAAAGGAAATGTATTAGTTGTTTTTTTAAAAAGACCATCACTTTTGGCATTTTCAGCTATATCAATAATAATATCTTTTGTTTATGCTCAATCAGATTTTGGAATACCATTGCAAATAAAAGAAATATTTGGATATAAGGGGCCAAAATATTATGGAGTTATAATGACAACTAATGCATTAGTAGTTGTTGGATTTACTACAATAGTTATTAATATTACAAAGAAAATTAGACCGGTTGTTAATATTATGATTGCTTTAATTTTATATGCAATTGGTTTTGGAATGATATATTTTATACATGATTTTTATATGTTTATTTTTTCAACAGTAATATGGAGTATAGGTGAAATAATTGCAGCTACAAATTCAGGAGTTTATATAGCAAATCATACTCCTATGTCTCATAGAGGAAGATTTAATTCTATATTACCTCTAATTATAGGTTCAGGTCGTGCTTTAAGTCCAGTTGTAATGGGATTATTTATAGAAATATATGGTATAAGAATGATTTGGCCAGTAATATTTATTTTATCTTTATTTGCAATATTTTTAATGTATAATTTATATCTATTTGAAAAAAATAATTAAAATTTGATTGAAAAAAATAAAGTATGAAGTTAAAATATAATTAGATATTTAGATAAATATCTAATTATATTTTTTTTTACTAAAGGATGTGGCAAATTGAATAGAGTATTTAAAGCATTATCAGACCCTACAAGAAGAAGGATTTTAAAATTACTTAGAGAAGAAGATTTAACAGCAGGAGAAATAGCCGAATATTTTAATATAAGTAAACCATCTATAAGTCATCATTTAAATATATTAAAAAATGCTGATTTAGTATTTGCTGAAAAACAAGGACAAAAAATATTATATTCTTTAAATACGACAGCAATTCAAGAAATAATTAAATGGTTTTTTGATTTTTTAGAAATTGATTAAATATAAAAAGTCATGTAAAAGTATTTGTAGTTTATAATTTGATTGTTAAGTAAGGAGGAGAATATTATGAAAGTTGCAAATATTATATTTGCAATTGTAGGTATTTTTAATTTATTAATTGGTATATTATTGTATAAATACAATATGGTTGAAATGCTAGCAGGATACGATAAGAATAAAATTATTGATAAAGAAGGTTTAGCAAAGTGGACAGGTGTAAATTTTATTTTAATGGGTTTAGCGATAATAGTTATTTCTGTTATAGGATTAATATTAAATTTTAATACAATTCTTTTTTTCATTATAACAGTAGTGGGCTTATGTGTTAGGATGATTATTGGAAATAAAAAATATGAAAAAACTAGAAATTAAAATGGGAATGGAGAGAAGAAGATGAAAATCAATAAATTTATAATTATATTAATATTTTTGTCAATATTGGGGACCGTATTTATTTATAATAGTTTACCTGATAAAGTAGCTACTCATTTTGATTTTAGAGGACAGCCGGATAAATATAGCAGTAAATCTTATGTAATTTTTACTTCATTATTACCTTTAGCAATATATTTATTTATGACTTTTTTACCTAGCATAGACCCTAAAAAAAATTCTTATTTAAAGCATAAAAAAGCATATGAAGTAACAAAAATATCAATTGTCTTATTTATGATAGTTTTGAATTGGAGTATAATAATGATTGCATTAGGATTTAATATTAATCTAAGTGTAATTGTAAGGATACTTATAGGGATACTATTTATAGTAATAGGAAATTTTATGAGTCAAATAAGACATAATTATTTCTTTGGAATAAAAACGCCTTGGACACTTGCTAGTGAATTTGTGTGGAAAAAAACGCATAGAGTAGGAGCATTTTCTTTTATAATAGGAGGATTATTGATTATAGTTACTTCATTAACTAAAGGAATATTGGGATTAATTACTTTTATATTAGCTATGATAATAGTAATTTTTTATCCAATGTTGTATTCATATATAGAATTTAAAAAAATATCTAAAGAATAAATTTTATAAAGTAAAAAGTAAAACCATAGACATTTATTTGCTTGTCTATGGTTTTATTGTTTTTAAGAAATTTTTAGCATTTTTAATCATATTTATTACATTTTTAGAAGATGTTGAGCCTAGAGAAATTTTAGATTCAATACAATTTTCAATTTTAACTTTTTCTAAAATATCATTTTCAAAATGAGAAGAAAAATTTTTAAATTCATATAAACTTAGATTATCAATATTTTTATTATTTTGTATACAGTATAAAACCATTTTACCAACTATTTCATGAGCATTTCTAAAAGGAATACCTTTTTTAACTAAATAATCGGCAACATCAGTTGCATTCATAAAACCTGATTTAGTAGCATTTTTCATATTATTCTTTTTTATTTTCATAGTACTTATCATTTCATTAAAAATTTTCAAACAAGGTTTTAAATTTTCTACTGTATCAAATAGGAGTGGCTTATCTTCTTGCATATCTTTATTATATGCAAGTGGCAAAGATTTCATTATAGTTAATATATTAAATAAATTGCCATATATTCTTCCTGTTTTACCTCTTATAAGTTCAGCTACATCTGGATTTTTCTTTTGAGGCATTATAGAGCTTCCAGTACTATAACTGTCATCCATTTCAATAAAATTAAACTCACTAGAATTCCATATTATTAATTCTTCACAAAATCTACTTAGGTGCATCATGATAATAGAAGATGCACTTAAAAATTCAATTATAAAATCTCTGTCACTAACTGCATCGAGAGAATTTTCACAAATTCCTTTAAAATTCAATTCATTAGCTATAAATTTTCTATCTGTATTATAAGATGTACCAGCTAAAGCACCTGCTCCAAGAGGTAGATAATCCATTCTATCGAGACAATCTATTAATCTTAGGTAATCTCTTTTAAACATTTGAAAATATGCCATAATGTGATAAGCTAAAGTTATTGGTTGTGCTCTTTGCAGGTGAGTGTAACCGGGCATAATTGTATCTATATTTTTTTCACTAATATCAATTAAAGTTTTTAATAGTTTTTTTAGTAAATTACATATGTTGTTTATTTCTTCTTTAAGATATAGACGAATATCTACAGCAACTTGGTCATTTCTACTTCTAGCTGTATGTATTTTTTTACCAATTTCACCTATTTTATCTATAAGTAGTTTTTCGATATTCATATGAATATCTTCATATTCTATTTTAAATTTTACTTTACCTTGTTCTATTTCTTTTAATATTTCTTTAAGAGCATTTATTATTTTTAAATTTTCTTCTTTTGTGATGATATTAGATTTTTCAAGCATTTTAGCATGGGCTATACTTCCAGTTATATCTTGTTTATAAAGTTTTTTATCGAAATATATGGAAGCATTAAATTCATCGACTAATTTTGCAGTAGATTTTGAAAATCTTCCACTCCAAAGTTTCATATTATTTGTTTCTCCTTTTTAAAATTTTCTTTTTTATAATTCATAAGTGAACGTATTTTTATAGATAATGTAAATAAATTAATAAATCCTTCAGCATCTTTTTGATTATATACGTTATCTTCACCAAATGTTACGAAATCTTCATTATACAGTGAATAAGGAGATTTTGTTCCCATGGCTTTACATGTGCCTTTATAAAGTTTTAATTTTACTGTACCAGTAACTACTTGTTGTGTACTGTCAATAAATTTATCTAAAGCTTCTTTAAGAGGGGTAAACCATAAACCATCGTAAACTAATTGAGCGTATTTTTCTGCTACTATTTTTTTAAAGCTAAGAGTAGGTCTATCTAATACAAGTTTTTCTAATGCTTTATGAGCTTCATATAGTATTGTTCCACCGGGGGTTTCATATACTCCTCGTGATTTCATACCTACAAGTCTATTTTCTATAATATCAATAATTCCTATTCCATTTACACCGCCTATGTCATTGAGTTTATAAATTAAATCTACAGGTGAATATTTTTTTCCATCTATGGAAATAGGAACACCTTTTTCAAATTCAATTTCTATATAAGTAGGTTTATCGGGTGCATCTTGAGGTTTTACGCATATTTGATAAATATTTTCATCGTGTTCATTCCAAGGATTTTCTAAATTTCCACCTTCATGGCTTAAGTGCCATATATTTCTGTCACGACTGTAAATATCTTTTTTAGTAACAGGCACAGGTATATTATGTTTTAGTGCGTAGTCTATACAATCTTCTCTTGATTTTAAATTCCATTCACGCCAAGGAGCTATTATTTTTAGATGAGGATTTAAAGCTTTAATGGTAGCTTCAAAACGTACTTGGTCATTCCCTTTACCTGTTGCTCCATGTGCTATGGCAATAGCTTCTTCTTTTTCAGCTATTTCTACCAATTTTTTTGCAATTAAAGGTCGAGCAAATGATGTTCCAAGTAAATAATCATCTTCGTATATAGCACCAGCTTTTAAAGTTGGGAAAATATAATCAGTAACAAATTCTTCTTTAACATCTACGATATATGCTTTATGTGCTCCAGTTGATAATGCCTTGTTTTTAACTAAAGTTAAATCTTCTTCTTGACCAACATCTACGCATACAGCAATAACATCAAAGTTGTATTCATTTTTTAACCATTTTAAAATGACAGATGTGTCTAAGCCGCCGGAATAGGCTAAAATGACTTTTTCATTTTTCATAAAAATACCTCCTGATGTATTTTTATAAAATATTATAACAGAAAAGAAATTTAATTCAATATAAATATACAAAAAAATTAATAAATATACATAAAAAATATATGCTGATTATTCATTTTTATATAGATTTTATGTTAAAAAAATATCAGAATGACGGCTGAGAAATCAGAAGATTCCAACATTGACAAAACAATTTTTATAATATAAAATATACACGGATACAAAAAATGTAACTTTTAGTGTAGATTAATGGTTTCAAATTTTGGAGGAAAAAATGGACAGTATATTTAATGATAAAAAGGAAAATAGGTCTTTAACTTCAATAATTTTTGATAAAATAAGAGAAGATATTTTAATTGGAAAGTATTCTCGTGGTGAGAAGATTGTAGAAGCTAAACTTGCAGAAGAATTAGGTGTTAGTCGTACTCCTGTAAGAGAAGCTTTAAAGCAGTTAGAATTAGATGGTCTTGTTGAAAATATACCTAATAGAGGAGTAATAGTTAAAGGTATAACTAAACAAGATATACAGGATATATATACTCTTAGAATTGCTATAGAAGGTATAGCTGTAAAATGGGCAATAGAAAGAATGGATGATAGTGATTTAGAAAAACTTAAAGATATATTTGAACTTATGGAATTTTATACATTTAAAAAGGATTTAGATAAGATTGCAGAATTAAATACTAGATTTCATGAAACCATTTATAAAGCAACTAAAAGTAGATATTTAGAGCAAATACTTAAAGATTTTCAGTTTTTTATGAAAACAACTAGATATAAATCATTGAGAACTGAAGGTAGAATGGAAAGTGCTCTTGAAGAACATAGAGAAATTTTAAATGCTTTCATTAATAGGGATGTTGGTCAAGCTGTAAAAGCAATATTAAAACATGTAAATAATTCTAAAAAAAATGCTGAAAATTTTTAAAAGGCTACCTGTTTAGGTAGTCTTTTAAAATAGATTATAAAAAGGAATGAAAGAAGGTGAAAGATTGACTGATGAAAGAAGAGATAAAATTTTAGATGTATTGAATAGTATTAATGAACCTATAACTGGCTCGGAACTTGCTAAAATATTTAATGTGAGTAGACAAGTTATTGTGCAGGATATAGCTGTTTTGAGAGCAAAAGGCATTAATATTTTAGCTACATCAAATGGATATTATATACCTAAACCTATTCAAAATAATGACAATATAAGGACAATAGTATGTAGTCATAGCGGATATAAATCTATTGAAGAAGAATTAAAGATTTTAATAGATATGGGTGCAAAAGTTCTCGATGTAATAGTAATGCATCCTGTATATGGAGAAATAAGATGTCCTTTGATGATAAAAAGCAGGTATGACTTAGGTAAATTTATAGAAAAGGTAAAGGATGCTAAGGCAGAACCATTGTCTTCACTTACGGGTGGAGAACATATTCATACAATAGAAATACCTAATGAAAAAGTATATGATATTATACTTAAGAAATTAGATGAAAAAGGGTTTTTAATAAAGGATTGCTAGAGGTTTCTTTTTTATATATAATAGTGACAAGACAGATGTAAATACAGTCAATGATTTTTTTGTATTATAAATTTTAATTAAGCATTATGTAAAAAATAATATAAAAATTATATGTCTGTAAATATAAATCGGGAGAGGAGATAAATAAATGAATACGGTAGAAATGGTAAATGAAATAAATAGACTGAGAAAGGAAAAAAATGCTGTAATACTTGCTCATAATTATCAAATACCTGAAGTTCAAGATATAGCTGATTTTGTTGGAGATTCTTTAGCTCTTAGCAGGAAAGCTGCTGAAACTGATGCAGATATTATAGTTTTTTGTGGCGTTCATTTTATGGCAGAAAGTGCAAAGATACTTTCACCAGATAAAAAAGTTCTCTTACCGGTTCTTGATGCTGGATGTCCTATGGCTGATATGATAGATGCAAAGCAGCTTAAATTATTTAAGGAAGAATATCCTAATATTCCAATAGTATGTTATGTTAATACATCAGCAGAAGTTAAGGCAGAGAGTGATATATGCTGTACTTCATCAAATGCAGTAAAAGTAGTTAAATCCCTTGATAGTAATAAAATTTTGTTTATTCCGGACCAAAATTTGGGAAGCTATATTGCAAAACAAGTACCTGAAAAGGAGATTATACTTTGGGAAGGTTTTTGTATAACTCATCATAGAGTAAGTTCTCAAGAAGTGGATATAGTTAGAGAACATAGAGGTAATATAAAAATTTTAGTTCATCCTGAATGCAATTCAGAAGTAGTTAAGAAAGCAGATTTTGTAGGAAGTACATCTCAAATAATTGAATATGTAAATAAATCGGATGATAAGAAATTTGTAATAGGGACTGAAATGGGAATACTTCATTCATTAAGAAAACAAAACCCTGAAAAGAAATTTCATTTACTTTCTCCATCGCTTGTATGTTTTAATATGAAAAAAACAAGTCTTGAAGATGTATATAGAGCTTTAAGAGATGAAATTAATGAAATAAATATAGAGGAAAGTGTTATAAAAGCAGCTAGAAAATCTCTTGAAAGGATGTTAAAAATATCATAAAGGAGTTAAAAAAATGAGAAGGTATATTACAAATTTTAGATTAAATAGCATAAGAAAAGAGTATTGTGATGTATTAATTATAGGGACTGGAATTGCCGGTCTCTATACGTCTTTAAATATAGATTCAAATTACAAAGTAGTAGTTTTATCTAAAGATAAAATAAGTGAAAATAATAGTAATTTAGCTCAAGGTGGAATAGCTGCTTGTTTTAGTGAAGATGATGATATAAATCTTCACTTTGAAGATACTATTAAAGCAGGAAATTATTATAATGATAAAAAAGCTGTAAAGATATTAGTACAAGAGGCATCAGAAAATATAAAAAAACTTATTAAAATAGGAACTAATTTTGATAAAGATAAAGATGGGAATATAAGAGTAACTAAAGAAGGTGGACATTCAAAGAGAAGGATTTTACATTCAAAAGATGAAACTGGGAAAGAAATAATAAGAGCTTTATCTGAAGAAGCATTGAAAAGGGAAAATATAAATATTATAGAAAACATATTTGCAATAGACTTATTAACTGTAGATGATAAATGTTTAGGAGTTTTAGTAAAAAATGAAGAAGAAATATATGCAATATTATCTAAAGCTACTGTTTTAGCTACTGGGGGGATTGGACAAGTTTATGATAATACTACTAATTCAATTATAGCTACAGGTGACGGTATAGCTATGGCCTATAGAGCAGGAGTAGAAATAGTCGATATGGAATTTGTACAGTTTCATCCAACGGCTTTATATAATGAAAGTGATAGTAAAAGATTTTTGATTTCAGAGGCCGTAAGGGGAGAGGGTGCAGTACTTAGAAATAGTAAAAGAGAAGCATTTATGGAAAAGTATCATGAACTTAAAGATTTAGCACCTAGAGATATTGTTGCCAAAAGTATTTTTAATGAAATGTTAAAAGAAGATAAGCCTTGTGTTTATTTAGATATAACTCATAAAAATGAAGATTTTATAAAAAGTAGATTTCCAAATATATACAAAATGTGTTTATCTAGGAATATAGATATGACTAAAGATTATATTCCAGTATGTCCAGTTCAGCACTATATTATGGGAGGAGTAAAGATAGATTATTTTGGCAGGACAAATATTCAGAGATTATATGCTTGTGGAGAGACATCTTGTGTAAGAGTACATGGTGCAAACAGATTAGCTAGTAATTCTCTTTTAGAAGGATTAGTATTTGGAAATAGAATAGCTAATGATATAAATAAAATTATAGAGCGTATAGAAATAGAAAACTATTTAATAGAGAATGAAGAAAATTATAAAAGAATAGATAAAAAGCAAATTCAAGAAATTAAAGTTAAAGTAAAAAAAATAATGGGCAGATATGCTTTTATATTGAGAAGCAAGGAAGGGTTAAACAAAGCCTTAAATATGATAGAAGAAATATTAAATAAATTAGATGGTTGTAAAGAAGATAGTAAAGAGTTTTATGAATGTTTTAATATTGCAACTGTTGCTTATTTAATAGTTAAAGCTGCTTTAAACAGAGAAAAGAGTTTAGGAAGTCATATTATAGTTGATAGTTTGGAGGAATTTAAAGATGCTTAACTGGGTATTAGTTGATGAAATAATAAAAAATGGATTAAAGGAAGATATTAATAATATTGATATAACTACAGATAATTTAATTGATGATGAAAGTAAATCAATGGCATATATGTTAGCTAAAGAAGAAGGCGTTATAGCTGGGTTATATGTAGCTGAAAGAGTATTTAAAATTTTAGATAAAGAAGTTAACTTTAAATTTAATGTTAAAGATGGGGATAAAGTAGAAAAAGGTACTATAATAGCTGAAATTAAAGGCAATACTAAAGCCATACTTAAAGGTGAAAGACTTGCTCTTAATCTCATACAGAGAATGTCTGGTATAGCTACTATATCGAGAAAATATAGAGATGTTGTTAAAGATTTTCCAGTAAGAATAGTTGATACTAGAAAGACTACTCCCGGTCTTAGAATACTTGAAAAATATGCAGTAAGAATAGGTGGCTGTTATAATCATAGGTATAATCTATCAGAAGCAGTTATGATTAAAGATAATCATATTAAAGCAGCCGGTGGAATAAGAGAAGCGATACTTAAAGTTAAAGATAAAATACCTCATACAATTAAAGTTGAAGTTGAAGTTGAAAGCATAACAGAATTGAAAGAAGCTATTGATGCTGGAGCAGATATAGTTATGCTGGATAATATGGAGCTTGAAGATATGAAAAAAGCAGTTGAAATTGGAAAGGGAAAGGTTATAATTGAAGCTTCAGGAGGAATTACTTTAGATAAGTTAGTTCAAATTGCTGAAGTTGGAGTAGATGTTATATCTGTAGGAGCTTTGACTCATTCTGTTAAAGCTATGGATATAAGTTTGAATATTATTTAAAATAAAAGGTTTTCAAGTATTTTTTAGTTTATAGAAGAAAATTTGAAATTTATTAAAAAGAGGTGAAAAAGTGAGAGGTAATTTTAGAGAATATATAATTAAAGCTCTTAATGGAATGGCTTTAGGGTTATTTAGCTCGCTTATAATAGGACTTATACTTAAACAAATAGGTGATTATTTAGGAATAAGTCAATTAGTTGTTTTCGGTAAATTTGCTCAATTTATGATGGGACCGGCAATAGGAGGAGCTGTTGCATATAGTATTGGAGCACCACCGCTTGGGATATTTGCATCAATAGTAGTAGGAGCTATTGGAGCAGGTACTATAGCTGTTGATGGAGTAAAAGCTACTATTAAAATAGGAGAGCCTGTTGGTTCTTTTGTAGCAGCTTTACTTGCATCAGAATTTTCTAAATTGATTTCTGGAAAGACTAAGGTTGATATAGTACTTGTTCCAGCTATAACTATTATATTAGGTGGATTTATAGGAATATTTGTAAGTCCTGTTATGGCTGAGATTATGAAAGGATTAGGAGCTATAATAAATAGAGCTACGGAACTTCAGCCAATACCTATGGGAATAATAATATCTGTTTTAATGGGAATGATATTAACTCTTCCAATAAGTAGTGCAGCATTGGCGATTTCATTAGGGTTAAGTGGACTTGCAGCGGGGGCTTCTACTGTAGGTTGTGCAACTCAAATGATAGGATTTGCTATAGCAAGTTATAGAGAAAATGGAATAGGTGGTTTTTTGGCTCAAGGATTTGGTACATCAATGCTTCAAGTTCCAAATATAGTAAGAAATCCACTGGTATGGGTTCCACCAACTCTTTCAAGTGCTATACTTGGACCATTAGCAACATACGTTTTTAAAATGGAAAATAACAGTATAGGAGCAGGAATGGGAACAAGTGGTTTAGTAGGACAATTTGGAACTATAGCTTCAATGTCAGAAAAAATGTCTATGGATAAGATTTTGTTAAATATAGGACTACTTCATTTTATACTTCCGGCAATACTTACTTTTGCCATTTCTGAATATATGAGAAAAAAAGGATATATTAAATATGGAGATATGAAATTAAATCAATAAAATTTGCAACCTCCCCATAAAAATTCTTTTGTTTTAAAGAGTTTTTATGGGGTATCTTAGTTTTTGTAAAAATATTTTTAATATGTATTGACAAAACATAAAAATATGTATAAACTTAAATTGTAATCATTACAAATTTAAAATTAATATAATTACATAATATTTATAAATTTAAATAATAATAAAAGAGGGGGACAAAAAATGGAAAAAAAGGAATTGGTATTAAAAACATTTAAGGAAGCTGGAAAGCCACTTAAAACAGGTGAAGTAGCTGAAATGTCAGGACTAGATAAAAATGAAGTCAGTAAAATTATTAAAGAATTAAAAAGTGAAGAAAAAATCTATTCTCCAAAGCGTTGTTATTATGAGATAAAGAGATAAATGAAAAGGAGATGAGGAGGATATTATCCGTAAAAAATGATTATTACAAATGTTAGTGATTATTTAAAAAAACATGGAATAAAACCTTCTTTACAGAGAATAAAAATTTTTGAATATTTAATAAACAATAGAAATCATCCAACAGTAGATACAATATATAAAGAATTGTTAAAAGAAATACCTACTCTTTCAAAAACTACTGTTTATAATACTTTGAATTTATTTATAGAAAAAAATATTGTTGCAGTTATTACAATCGAAGAAAACGAAACTAGATACGATGCAGATGTATCATTTCATGGACATTTTAAATGTGAAAGATGTGGGAAAGTATATGATTTTAATATAGATATTTCTAATATGAAAGATGATATGCTAAAAGATTTTCAAATTAAAGAAAAGCATATTTATTATAAGGGAGTATGTAAATATTGTTTAAACTTACAAATAGATTAATATTATCTAATTTATTATTTAACAATAAAATTGATAAAGGAGAGATGTGATTTATGAAAAATTTAGCAGGTACTAAAACAGAACAAAATTTGTTAAAGGCTTTTGCTGGTGAATCTCAAGCGAGAAATAGATATACATTTTTTGCTGAAAAGGCTAAGGAAGAAGGTTATGAACAAATAGCTGAACTTTTCTTAGAAACAGCACTTAATGAAAAGGCTCATGCTGAAAAGTTTTTTAGTTTTTTAGAAGGAAGACCTTTAGAAATAACTGCTACATATCCAGCAGGCAAAGTAGGAACTACTTTAGAAAATTTAAAAGCTGCAGCTATGGGTGAAAATGAAGAGCATACAGAGATTTATCCAGAGTTTGCAAAAATAGCAAGAGAAGAAGGTTTTCCTCAAATAGCTGCTGTATTTGATTTAGTTGCAAAAGCAGAAATAGAGCATGAACAAAGATATTTAAAACTTCTTAAAAACTTAGAAGAAGATAAAGTTTTCAAAAAAGATGAAGTTGTTAGATGGAAATGTAGATATTGTGGATATGTTCATGAAGCAAATTCAGCTCCTGAAAAATGTCCTTTATGTGGATATAAAAAGGCTTATTTTGAGTTAAAAGAAACTAACTATTAGGTTTGGTTATAGCGAAGAATATATAGTTCTTCGCTATTTTTTATTTTAGAAGAGATTATTAAAAAAAATAGAGGAAAAGAAGCAAAAGATGTAGAAATAAAGTAAATGTATAAGTTTTCTGATTTTTTGAAAAAACAGTGTTATTAGTAATCAATTTTGTTGAATTTTATGAAAAATATTAGAGAATAATTTTTGATTTTTTGGTATAAATAGAAATAAATAATAAAAGTAATAGAGAGGTGAGAATTTTGACTCAAGCTAAAAAGATTATATTAGGATTAGTAGTTTTGGTAATAATAATGATTTCGACTTCTTTTAATACAATAATAAATTTTATTACTGATTATAAATGGTTTGAAGAAGTTGGTTTTGAAAAAGTATTTTTAACAAAATTGATAACTGAATTAAAAATAGGGATTCCTGCTTTTATATTAATTACAGTATTTGTATATTTATATTTATATTCAGTAAAAAAAGAATATTACAAAAAAGTAAGTGTTGTGTATAGAGCTGTACCAGAAAAAATAATAAATCAGATAATACTTTTGGTATCAGTATTTACAGGATTTATATCAAGTATTAGTTTATCAGGTAATTTATGGTTTGATATATTGAAATTTATCAATTCAACAGATTTTAATATATCTGATCCTATATTTGGGAAAGATATATCTTTTTATATTTTTAAGTATCCTTTATTTCACAAAGCATACTATATGATAATAAGTTTTATATTTTTACTTGCAATAATTACAATAATATTTTGTTTTATAATGATAACTTTAAGACGTCCTACATTAGTAGAGACTCATGTAAATGATGAAATAGAAATAAAAATAAGAAGAAGACATATAAATTTGGGTAATGGAAAAAGGTTATTTGAAATAGTAATAAAACAGTTAACAATT
Organism: Caminicella sporogenes DSM 14501; assembly: GCF_900142285.1. Classification (NCBI taxonomy): domain Bacteria; kingdom Bacillati; phylum Bacillota; class Clostridia; order Peptostreptococcales; family Caminicellaceae; genus Caminicella; species Caminicella sporogenes. The sequence goes on from NZ_FRAJ01000017.1 coordinate 14,618, forward strand.
ATTGGAGTAATATTTTTTATAATAATAGGAGTGGGATATTTTTTTAAAACTTATGAACTTTTATATTCTCAAAGAGGAGTAGTTTATGGTGCAGGATATACGGATATAAAAGTTGTTCTTTTAAAATATAAAGTGTTTATGATGCTTTCTTTTGTATCAGCAGTGTTATTAGTTGTTGGAATAAGGAAAAGAAAAATAAGATTAGCATTATCTGGACCAGTTTTAATGATAATTGTAAGTATAATTGGAAATATAGGAGCTATCATTGTTCAAAATTATATAGTTTCGCCAGATGAGATATCAAAAGAAAGAAAGTATATAGAATATAATATTGAATATACTCAAAATGCTTATAATCTAAAAAATGTAGAGGAAAGAGAATTTTCTGCTAATGAAAGTTTGACATTAGAGGATATAAAGAAAAATGATGAAACTATAAGCAATATAAGAATAAATGATTATAGACCTACTAAGTTAGTTTATAATGCAAAACAAGGAATAAGACATTATTATAGATTTAAAGATGTTGATATAGATAGATATTATATAGATGGAAAATATACGCAAGTGTTTTTATCGGCAAGAGAACTTGATCAAACAAGTATAAATCAAGATGTATTAACTTTTATAAATAAGCATTTAATTTATACTCATGGATATGGAATAGTTTTATCGCCTGTAAACAAGGTAAATGCAGTAGGGCTTCCAGAAATGCTTATAAAAAATATTCCTCCAATTACAAATGTAGCTAAGCTTGAAGTAAAGAGGCCAGAAATATATTTTGGAGAATTAACAGATAATTATATTATAGTTGATACTAAAGAAAAAGAATTTGATTATCCAAAAGGGGAAACAAATGCTGAAAGTGTATATGAAGGAAAAGCAGGTATAAAATTAAATGGATTAAATAAGCTTCTTTTTGCTTATAAACAAAAAAGTCTTAAAATGCTTTTATCGGGAAATATAACATCTGAAAGTAAGATAATTTTAAATAGAAACATACATGAAAGAGTTAGAAAAATCATGCCTTTTATAGAATATGATTCTGACCCATATATAGTACTTAATGATGGAAAACTTTACTGGATTATGGATGGATATACAATTAGTAGTAATTATCCGTATTCAGAACCTCTTGAAGATATAGATATAAATTATATTAGAAATTCTGTTAAAGTAGTAATAGATGCATATAATGGAACAACAACTTATTATTTAGCTGATGAAAATGACCCGTTAGTAATGACTTATGCTAAAATATTTCCTCAATTATTTACAACTATGGATAAAATGCCTGAAGGTTTAAGAAATCATATAAGGTATCCACAAACTTTATTTGATATACAGTCAGAAGTATATAGAATGTATCATATGAAAGACCCTAGAGTTTTTTATAATGAGGAAGATAAATGGGATATAGCAAAAGAACAGTATGATGTTCAAGAACAGCAAATAGAATCAAATTATCTACTTATGAAATTACCTGGTGAAGAAAGGGAAGAATTTATTTTATCTGTTCCTTATACGCCTAAAGGTAAGGATAATATGACGGCTATTTTTATAGGGAGAAGTGATGGAGAAAATTATGGTAAGTTAGTAATTTATAAACTTCCTAAGAGTAAAAATATATATGGGCCTATGCAGATAGAAAATAGAATAGATTCTGATCCAATAATTTCAAGGGATATGACTTATTGGAATCAGCAGGGATCAAGAGTTATAAGAGGTAATCTACTCATAATACCTATTGAAAATTCTTTATTATACGTAGAACCAATATATATAAAATCAGCTAATGAAAATAGTTTGCCTGAAGTAAAAAGAGTAATAGTAGCTTATGGAGATAAAATAGTTATGGAGCCTACTTTAAGAGAATCATTAGAAAAGATATTCGGTAAAGAATCAGATATGCCAAAAGTTGATATATCAGTTCCTAATAAACTTATCGAAAGAGAAAATATAAACGAACTTATAATTAGAGCAAATAATGTATTTAGTAGTGCTCAAGAAGCTCAAAGACAAGGTAATTGGGCTGAATATGGAAGACTTCTCAAAGAGCTAGAGCGTGTATTGAAGAGATTATCGGAAATAAATAGTAAATTATCAGAAAAGGCTACAGTAGAATAATAAAATGACCTCCATTTTGAAGGAGGTTATTTTATTGGAGTATTTTCTGGATATAATAAATATATGGTAAAATTGAATTAAAATTATTATTAATAGATAATAGATGTGTGATTGCAAAATTAGTTTTTTAAGCAAATTTAATTAAGACTATATGATATTCAACAGAAAAGTAAATATATACTTATAGTAAATATTGGTGGTGGTATTTAATATGGATAATAAAAAATTGGCTATAGGAGTTTTTGATTCAGGTATGGGAGGTATAAGTGTTTTAGCTGAATTAATTAAGATAATGCCTAATGAAAAATATATATATTACGGTGATTCTAAAAATGCTCCATATGGAGTTAAAACTCCAAGTCAGGTAATTGAACTTTCAAAAAATATTTGTGAATTTTTCATAGATAAAGGAGTAAAGGCTATAGTTATTGCATGTAATACAGCTACAAGTGCTGCTGTTAAACAGCTTAGGGAAATATATGATATACCTATAATAGGAATGGAACCGGCATTAAAACCTGCGGTAGAAATGAATCTTGATGGAAAAATAGTAGTAATGGCAACAGAAATGACATTAAAGGAAAAGAAATTTAATGAATTGATGAAAAAATATGGTCAAAAATCTGATATAATTAAACTTCCATGTCCTAAACTTGTAGAGCTAGTTGAAAGTGGGATAGTAGATGGGGTTGAAGTTGAAAAAGCAGTAAAAGAGTGTTTTACTGGAATAGATATAAATGAAATATCTTCAATAGTTTTAGGCTGTACTCATTATATATATTTAAGGGAATCAATAAGAAATGTCGTTGGAGATAGAGTTTACATTATTGATGGAAATGAAGGAACTGCAAGACATTTAAAAAATATACTTAACAGTAAAGATTTGTTAAATGATGAAGAAAAAAGAGAAGTTTATTTTGATATATACAATTCAAAAAATGATAGGTCAATTATAGAACTTTCAAAAAAACTATTAAAATTTAGTTTAGAAAAACTAAATTGTTTAAATATTCAAAACTAAAGGCTTTTTCTTGTAAAGATAGGGTAAATATAATAAAATAATATTCATTATTAGACTTTTATTAGAAAGGTGACGGATATGAAAAGACTTATAGAGTTTTTAAAATCCCTATTTTTTGCAAAAAAGGAAGAGGAAAAAAATCTTTCTTCTTATTTGATACATACACATATAATGAAAACTACATCTAGAAAATATAAATAAAGAGAGGTGATAAAATGGCAAGGATAAGACCTTTAAAGCCAAGCGAAGTTGATGGTGAGGCAAGAGAAATATTTGAAGATTTTTTAAGAGAACGTGGAAATATACCAAATATGTTTAGGACATTAGCATATAGGCCACAGCTTTTAAAGACTGCATTTGATCATTTTAGAGCAGTTTTAAAAACTGGAACAGTAGATTTTAAATTAAAAGAAATGATAGCTGTTAGAGTATCTCAAATGAATGAATGTGCTTACTGACTTTCATCTCATACTGCTATAGCTAAAGGAGCAGGAGTATCGGAAGATACTATAAGAGAAATGGAAAAAAAGTTAAAAAATCCTGAAATGTTTACTGAAAAAGAGCTTGTTGCATTAGAATTTGCAGAAGTAATGACTGTAGATTCTAACAAAGTTTCTGATGAACTTTATAACGATATGAAAAAATATTTTGATGATGGAGAAATTATAGAGATAGCATGTGTAGTAGGAATTTTTAATTATTTTAATAAATTTAATAATGCACTTAAAACAGATATTACAAAGTAGTTTTTAAAAGGGAGAGTATTATGGATAATAATATTGATTTAGAAATAATAGAAATTATAAAAGATAAATTAGAAGAGATAATTAATAAAAGTTCGGGTATAAATAATAGAGAGAGAGAAATAATAAAATATAGATACGGATTAAAAGATAATAGACCAGTACAAATAAGAGAATTAGCTAAAATCTTTAATACTTCTCCTAAAAAAATGAAGGAAGAAGTTGATTTACTAGAAAAAAAGATATTTAATATATTAAAAAGATATATATAAATTGGAATAATTATTATTTTAAAGCCCAGAATATTTACTGGGCTTTAAGAGATAGTGTTATCTATTCATGGTTCTTAATATTTTAAGTTCTTCAGTAGACATATTATCAATTATATAAGCTTTATGTGTAAATTCTTGTCTTGATATAATTCCTTTTTCTATTAAAAGTTCTATTATAGTTGCTATAGCTAATATATTTCTATAGTTTATTTCTTTTAAATCACCTAATTTTGAATAAACGTCTAAAAGATTAAAATCTTTCATAGTATTTTTACCTCCTAATAATATTAATAAATATAATGTTTATTTAGAATATAACCAAAATGTAAAAGAAATATAACATGTGTTTGTTTTTAGATTAATTGTAGTTTCAAATTCAGTTTAAAATAATTAGAATTTATTTTTAGTTAAAGGGCTTGAAATATTCGAAAAATTATGTTAAAATACGGAAAAAATAATTAAAAGACTATGAAGGGAAATAGTAAATAGAACAGTTATTTAAGAGAGTCGGCGGTTGGTGGAAGTCGATATAACTGTCTATTGAATCCGTCCCAGAGTTATTAAGCTGAAAAAAATTAGTAAGCTTAATCGGTTGGCAACCGTTAATATGCTTAAGAGAGGGCTTTTAAAGCCAATAAGGGTGGCAACGCGGGAACAATCTCTCGTCCCTAATTTTATTAGGGATGAGAGTTTTTTATTTGATGTAGATGTTATTAAAAAATTAGGAGGAGGGTATTAAATGTTAGATATTAAAAGAATTCGAAATGAGTTTGATGAAGTGAAAAGACTTATCGAAATGAGAGGAAAGGGAGATTTTGGATTAGAAGAAGTATTAAAGTTAGATGAAAAAAGAAGACAGATAATAGGCGAAGTTGAACAAATGAAAAATAGACAAAATACCGTATCTAAAGAAATACCAAAACTAAAAAGAGAAGGTAAAGATGTATCAGAAGTTCTAGCTGAAATGAAAGAGCTTTCAAATAAAATAAAAGATATGGATAATGAATTAAAGAAGATAGATGAACAAATAAGAGAAAAACTTTTAACTATACCGAATACTCCAAGATATGATACTCCAGAAGGAGATAGTGATGAAAATAATGTTGAAGTTAAAAGAGTAGGAGAGCCAAGAAAATTTGATTTTGAAAGTAAAGCACATTGGGATATAGGAACACACCTTGGAATTTTAGATTTTGAAAGAGCATCAAAAATAACTGGTTCAAGATTTACAGTATATAGGGGATTAGGAGCTAAGCTTGAAAGAGCACTTATAAACTTTATGTTAGAGATTCATACAACTGAACATGGTTATGAAGAAATTATACCGCCATTTATGGTAAATAGAGACAGTATGATTGGAACAGGTCAGCTTCCAAAATTTGAAGAAGATATGTTTTATTTGCCAAGTAAAGATTATTATTTGATACCTACAGCAGAAGTTCCTGTAACAAATCTTTATATGAATGAAATTTTAGATGGAGAAAAGCTTCCAATTTATCATACAGCTTACACTCCATGTTTTAGAAAAGAGGCAGGTTCAGCAGGAAGAGATACAAGAGGGCTTATACGCCAGCATCAATTTAATAAGGTTGAACTTGTAAAGTTTACAAGACCAGAAGATTCTTATAAAGAATTGGAGAGTCTTCTTGCTGCAGCTGAAGAAGTTTTAAAAAGATTGAAATTACCTTATAGAGTAGTGAGATTGTGTGGAGGAGATTTAGGATTTAGCTCAGCTATGACATACGATATAGAAGTATGGATGCCAAGTTACGGTAGGTATTTAGAAATTTCTTCTTGTAGTAATTTTGAAGATTATCAAGCAAGAAGAGCAAATATAAGATTTAGACCAGAGCCAAAAGGTAAAGTCGAATATGTTCATACATTAAATGGTTCAGGACTTGCTGTTGGAAGAACTTTAGCTGCAATTCTTGAAAATTATCAGCAAGAAGATGGTTCAGTAGTAATACCAGAAGTTCTTAGACCTTATATGGGAGGATTAGAGAAAATTACTAAATAAAAATTTATTAAAAGGACTAGGTTAAAAAAAGTCTTATTTAAGTATATTTTTTTAGATATTAATTTTATTTTATTAGTAAATATATTAAAAATCGATATAAAACGATATAAAAAAAGAGCTGTACATTAGCAATTTTTAATGTGACAGCTCTTTTTTTATTTTTTTCTATTATAGTAGAATAACAAGTTTATAATTACTAATATAAACCCTAAACCATAGAGAGGAATATCTTCAGTTATAAATAATGCTAAGAGTGTTATTATTATTATTAATTTTAGAACTATATGATTTTCTTTTAGGTATTTTTTGAATTTATGCACTAAATCACATCCTTATTTCGTTTAAAATTTTCAATATTCTGTCTAAGTGTTTATTCAATAAGCTTTTATGATTTTGTTAACTCATATATTTGTTAAAACTTTATATTATCATTGAAAATATTTTGTTTTTACATACTAATATTTTACTATAAATTCCTTGATTTTCAAAGTTTGGGATTTATTTTTTAGGATTATTAAAAAGTTATCAATCCACCGCTAGTAGAATGGATTTTAGTTACTTCAGGTAAACCATATAATGTGGGGTTTGACCGTGACAATTACTAGCTGAGGAAACCATAAAGTTGACGCATACTACATCGATTGTTTTTTTAGCATCTGTATATAATTTTGTATATAATAAAGAGATAAAAAAAGCCTAGTCTTTATTATATATTCCATTTATGTTATTATTTACATGAAATATAATTTTATAAATATATATTGTAAAAAGGAATGAACGAGTATGTTTAAAAAAGAGATAAAAATATTATCTTTAGTTTTAATTTTTGCTATATTTTTTTCATCTTGTAGTGTACAGAAGGAAATAAAAATGAAAGCATTAGAAGATTTGCAAACTCAGAAAGGTAAGCTTAAAGAAAGTCTGACTAATTATAATATAGAAATACAGTTTTATCCAGATAAAAAGATGATAGTGGGAAAGCAAGAAGTTATATATACAAATAATGAAAAAGTATCTCTTGATAAAATATATTTTCACCTGTATCCCAATGCATTTAAAAAGAAAGAAACTCTTCCTTTTTTGTTTGATGATTTAAAGATAGCATTTCCAAATGGATTTGAAGAAGGATGTATAAACATAAAAAATTTGTGGGTTAATAAAGAAAGGGGAAATTTCAGTATAGGTGGAGTTGGGGATACAATAATGGAAGTTAATTTACCACAAGTTTTAAAACCAGGAGAAAAAATTTCAATAAAAATGGAATATGAAATAAAAATTCCTCCGTCAATAGAAAGATTTGGTTATAAAGATGAGATTTTTAATTTGGGAAATTGGTATCCAATAGTAGCAGTATATGATAAAACGGGTTGGAATTTAGACCCATATTATTCTATAGGTGATCCGTTTTATAGTGATGTTAGCAATTATAATGTAGTTATAAAAACGCCAAAAGATATAATAGTAGCTGCAACGGGAACAATTTTATCTGATAAACTTGTTGGAAATGTAAGAGAATGGCACATAGAGGCTAGAAAAACAAGGGATTTTGCGTGGGTAGCAAGTAAAAATTTTGAAATTGTTAAAAGGAAAGTTGATGGTATATTATTAAAAGTTTATTTTATAAAGACAAGAAAAATAGAGAAAAAAATAAAAGATTTATCAGTAAAATTTGCAGAAAAATCTATCAAGATTTTTAATGATGTTTTTGGAAAATATCCATATAAACAGTATTCAGTAGTTCAAACAAACTTTCCAAGTGGAATGGAATATCCTCAAATAGTATTTATAGGCAAACAGTATTATAATTGGAATAGTATAGATTTTTTAGAAGAAGTTATTGTACATGAAACTGCTCATCAATGGTGGTATAGTGTAGTTGGAAATGACCAAATAGATGAACCTTGGTTAGATGAAAGCTTTGCTTCTTATTCAGAAGTAATATATTATAGTGAAAATTATGGAGATATTAGAGGAAATCAATATTATAGATATGAGAATTTAGATAGATATAATGAAGCTGTAGATTCATTAAAAGATGAAGCTGTGCTTAAGACTTTAAGTGAGTTTAAAGATTGGAATGATTATAGTTTTTTGGTTTATACTAAGGGGACAGTTTTTTTAGATAATCTTAAAAACAAGTATGGAGAAAAAACTTTTTATAAAATTTTAAAAACATATTATAATATGTATAAGTATAAAATAGCTACAACCGAAGATTTTTTAAAAGTCTGTGAAGAAGTAACGGGAGATGATTTAGACAATTATTTTAATAAATGGTTAAAATAGAAAAAACACATTTTATATTTCGTAATATTTACAACATATTACAAAATATGTATTTGAAATAAGAAGGATTTTGTGTTATCATATAATTTGCCAAAGATTATAAAATTAATTTAATGTTGTGCACCTGTAGCTCAGCAGGATAGAGCAGCGGTTTCCTAAACCGCGTGTCGGAGGTTCGAATCCTCTCAGGTGCACCACTTTATTTAAAGGTGAAAAAATGAAAGAATATTTTATGAAAGAAGCCTTAATAGAAGCTAAAAAGGCCTTCGAAATAGGAGAAGTTCCTATAGGAGCAGTAATAGTAAGAAAGAATGAGATTATAGCTAGAGGTTATAATCTGCGTGAAACTTTAAAAGACCCAACAGCTCATGCAGAAATAATTGCTATAAAAAAAGCTGCACAGGTTTTAAGTAGTTGGAGATTGACAGATTGTGAACTTTATGTTACAATAGAACCCTGTGCAATGTGTGCAGGTGCAATAGTTTTATCTAGACTCAATAAGCTTGTCATAGGAGCTATGGACCCAAAGGGTGGAGCTGCTGGTTCTTTATATAACATAGTGAATGATGAGCGATTAAATCACAGGGCTGAAGTTATTTATGGTATTTTAGAAAGTGAATGTAGTGAAATAATGAAAAAATTTTTTAGGCGATTAAGAGGCAAATAAAATTAGTAGTTGATTTTATGGCTAATAATATAGATTATAAATTTATTAATTTTGAAAAAGAACAGTTTGGAGAGGTGTCCGAGCTGGCTAAGGGGCACGCCTGGAAAGCGTGTAAGGCCGTAAGGCCCCGCGGGTTCGAGTCCCGCTCTCTCCGCCAGTGAAAAAAGTTTATAAAGTTTGTCGTGCTAGATGGGGAGGTAGCGGTGCCCTGTAACCTGCAATCCGCTATAGCAGGGTCGAAGTCCCATTTGAGGCATGATACTTGTGGAGTCTGCCCTGAATAAGTGGCGAGGATAATTGGGTCCTGCGCAACGGGAACTTATGAACCCCGCCAGGTCCGGAAGGAAGCAACGGTAAGTAAGTACTCCCGTGTGCCGTAGGGTAGCCTGATTTGAGTTAACTGTTCAGGTTACGTCTGTGGTATCATGTCGAGAATGGGTGCACGACGTTAATTTTAAATAAATGAAAAGGAGCATATGGGAAAGCCATATGCTTTTTTTATATATAAAAAGTTACAATTAGATTAAAAAACTGTACAAACAAAGGAAGTTTTTGAATTTTGTCGAATATTCTATAAATGGGAAGCAAACATTATCGTATGGGGGATATTAGATGTTTTTTAAAAATAGTTTTAGAAGCAGGATTTTTATTTTATTAATAATAGTTATGTTTATTCCTATATTTTTTTTAGGTATGAATACGTATCTAAATATATATGAATATTTAATAAAACAGCAAAATCAAACAACATTAAAAAATGTAATAAATGATACTAAATTAGTAGATTCTTGGTTTGAAGGCAAAATAAAAATTCTAAAATCTATGTCTTTATCTTTAGGATTAGAATTGAAAAATAATAAAAATACAAAACGTATAAATGAATATTTGAAAAGACAGAAAGAAAATAGCGGAAAAGATTTTTTAAATATTTATATAACTACTAAAGATGGTATAAATTATGATTCAAATAGCTTAGACTATGACTTAAAAAAAGTTGATTTTAGAAAGAGAAAGTGGTATTTAGAAGCTAAAGAGAATGATAGACTTTTTATAAGTAAACCATATGAAGATATAGTAACAGGATATAATGTAATAACAGTATCTATTCCGATTAAAGATGAAAATGGAAATTTTATTGGTGTATTGGGTATGGATTTTATGTTTGACAAGGTTATAGAACAAATAAAAAAGATAAATATTGGAAAAAATTCGTTTCATGTAGTTATAGCAGATGATAATAGTTTATTATATAAAAATGATTTTGTAGATGGAATAAATTATTTACCTATTATAAAAAAACAAGGAGAATTTGTAAAAATAGATTATAATGGTAAAAAGCTAATAGGGATATATACTAGACTAAACAGTATTAATGTAGGTATTATAACTTTTGAAGATGTAAATAGATATTATTTGCAGATAAATAAGTTTATAGAACAATTTATAGGGATATTTATATTTACTGTAATAGTAGCTATTTTTTCAGTTTTATATATTTCAAAGAAGATTTCTATACCTGTAGTAGAGTTAAAAAGAGGAGTTAGACGATTATTAGAAGGAAATTTAGATGTACAGATTTCAACAGCTGCTGATGATGATTTTAATGAGCTGATGGAATCTTTTAATTTGATGGCAAAAGCATTGAAGAAAAACTATGATGATTTAAAAAAGCAATCTAAAGATTTATTTATGAAAAATCAGTTATTGCAGGAAATGAATTTAGAATTAGAGGCATCTTTTAATCAATTGAGGGCTACAACAGAACAATTGAATTTTTCTGAAAATAAGTATAGAACTTTAATAGAAAATATTTCTGATTTTATATGGGTTATAGATGTGGATGGAACAATAACGTATGTAAATAATTCAATTCAAAATATATTAGGTTATAAACCGCAGGATATTATAGGTAAAAATATTTCTACAATAATATGTACTTTAGATAATAATGAAGATATTACAGATATATTAAATAAGTTTTGTAAAAAAGATTTTAAAGATTACGATTTATGTTTTATAAAATCAGATGGGAAAGAAAGGGTAATTATTGCTTCTAATATCAATAGAATACTTGATAGTAGTGGAAAACTAATAGGAATAGAAGGTATAGGAAGGGATGTTACAGAAAAGAGAAAGTTAGAAAAGAGAATAGTAGAACAAAATGAAAAGCTTAGAACACTTAATGAAATAAGTTATTATCTCGTATCTCAAAATAAAATGGATGATTTATTAAATGCGATAGTAAATAGAATATGTGAATTATTTAAAATTGAAATTTGCAGTATAAGACTTTTAAAAGGTGAAGAATTGGAAATTATGGCTTTTGCAGGAGGTTTAAAGGAACTAGCTTATAAAAAGTCAATAAATATACATGAAGATATAATAGGAAAAGCTGTTATAGAAAAGAAAATAATTGTACTCAGTAATGTAATAGAATCAAATATATATAAAGAGGATAAAAATTCTTATAAATACATAAAAGCATTGAAATGTTTAATATTTATTCCGCTTATATTAGAAAGTAAAGTTATTGGTATTTTGACAGTTGGTTCTATAAAAAAGTTAAATCATGAAGATATTGATATGTTAAAAGCTTTTTCAAATTATGCAACCGTAGTTATAGAAAAAACTAGATTGTGTGAAGATTTAAAAGAATCTTATTTTAAAACAATAAAAGCTTTAGCAACGGCAGTAGAAGCAAAAGATGCATATACAGAAGGACATTCTGTGAGAGTTTCTAGATATTCAACTCTTATAGCAAAATTTATGGGACTTGATGAAAAAATGATTGAAGAAATAAAAATTGCTGGTATACTGCATGATATAGGTAAAATAGGTATAAATGATGCAATACTTACAAAGCCAGGAAAACTTACAGAAGAAGAATTTCAGGAAATTATTAAACATCCTTCTATAGGAAAGAAAATTTTACAACATATTGGTTTATCTCAAAATATATTAGATGGAGTATTATTGCATCATAAAAGATACGATTTGAAAGGCTATCCTAAAGATATAAAAATTGATAGTTTGCCTTTAACAGCTTGTATAATAGGAGTAGCTGATGCGTTTGATGCGATGACTACGAATAGGTCTTATAGTAATGCTAAAACGATGGAAGAAGCTATGAGAGAATTGATTTTATTTAAAGGAAGTCAATTTTGTCCAAAAGTAGTTGAAGTAATGGAATATATATATAATACTCATAAGGAAAAACTTGAGGAAATAATTAACTCAATTTGATATAAAGGTTGTAAAAAGAAAAAGCAGTTATCTTAAACTGCTTCTTTTTTTGTGTTATAATTTTATAATACAGATTAAATGATAGAAATTAAAGGTGATGAAATAAATGGCTTATACTGCATTGTATAGAAAATGGAGACCAAAGATTTTTGAAGAAGTAGTAGGACAAGAGCATATAACTATGACATTAAAAAATCAAATTAAAAATAAAAATATAGCTCATGCATATCTTTTTTGTGGAACAAGAGGAACAGGTAAAACATCTACTGCAAAAATATTTGCAAGAGCGATAAATTGTTTAAATCCTCAAAATAATAATCCATGTAATGAATGTGAATTATGTAGAGGTATATTAGATGAAAAAATAATGGATGTTATAGAAATAGATGCAGCTTCAAATAATGGAGTAGATAATATTAGAGAATTGAGAGAAAATATTAAATATCCACCTTCAAAGACAAAGTACAAGGTATATATCGTAGATGAAGTTCATATGTTATCACAGGGAGCTTTTAATGCATTATTAAAGACATTAGAAGAGCCACCTGAGTATGTTATATTTATTCTTGCTACTACAGAGCCACAAAAAATACCTGCAACAATATTATCTAGATGTCAAAGATTTGATTTTAAGAGAGTAACTTATGAAAAGATATTTGATAGATTAAAGTACATTTGTAATAACAGCGAAATAGAGATAGAAGATAAAGCATTAAAATTGATAATAAAAAATTCTGATGGTGCAGTAAGAGATGCTCTTAGTATATTAGATCAATGTATATCTTTTGCTGAAGGAAAATTAACTTATAATAAAGTAGTACAAATATTGGGATTAGTTACCGATGAATTTTTATTTAAACTTACAGAAGCTATATGTGATGAAGATTCAAAGACTTCGATGAAGTTAATTGATGAATTAGTTAGCAGTGGCAAGGATATAAATCAATTTATTAAAGATTTAATAAATCATTATAGGAATTTGATGATGATTAAAATATCAGCAGAGAATATTGAAGAAGTAATAGATATGTCTAGAGAAAATATAGAAATATTGAAAAAACAAGGAGAAAGATTAGATATAAATACTATAATAAGAACTATAAATGTTTTATCTGAAACTCAACAACAGGTAAAATGGTCTAGTCAGCCAAGAATTTTATTAGAATTAGCTGTTATAAAACTTATACAACCTAGAATTGATGATTCTTATGAAGGATTGATAGATAGAATAAAAAAACTTGAAAAAAAAATTGAAAATTTAAAGATTGAAGGTATAAAGCCAATAAAATCACAGTCCAAGAATATTAGAGAAGATAAAACTGATGTAAGCAAAGAAAAGAAAGAAAAAAAAGTAGAAAGAAAAGAAACTGCAGTTTTGCAAAAATTAGATTTTAAAAAGATAAGTAGTAAATGGAATGAAATTTTAAAAGAAATAAAGAGGAGAAAAATTTCGACTTATGCTCTTGTGATGGAAGGTAAATTAGTTGCTTTAGATGGAAATAAGCTTATAATATCTTTTAAAGAAGGATTTTGGTTTCATAAAGATGCTACAAATAAGGCGAATAATAGTGAAATAATAGAGAAAACTATATTAGATATGACTGGACAAAGTGTTAAAATAAAATGTGTAATGGAAAATGAATTAGAAGAAATAAACAAAACTCAAGATGAGATGGCATTTACTCAAATTGAAGAAGAAGTAAAAATGGTAGAAGAATTTTTTGAAGAATTTAAAGATAAATTAAAAATAGAAGAATAGATAGCTTTTAAAAGTACTTTTAAATGAATAGTTTATATTTTATAAAAATTAATATGGTATAATAAAAAAGAATGTTCAAAAGAAGTAATGGAGGGATAATTATGGCTAAAGGAAGAAGAATGGCTATGCCGGGGAATATGAATAATATGTTAAAACAAGTCCAAAAAATGCAAAAACAAATAGAAAAAATTCAATCTGAAATAGAAGAAAGAGAGTTAGAAGTAACAGCCGGCGGAGGAGCTATTACTGTAAAAATTAATGGAAAAAAAGAGTTGTTAGATATAAAAATAGATCCAGATGTAGTAGATCCTGATGATGTAGAAATGCTACAGGACTTGATAGTAGCTGCTGTTAATGAAGCTATGAGAAAGGTTGAAGAAATGGCAGCTAAGGAGATGAACAAAGTAACTGGTGGCATAAATATACCGGGATTATTCTAAGTTATTATGGGCGAGTCTAAAGACTCGCCTTAAATAATAGGAGGTGTTATTGTGATTAATTATGTTGCTCCTGTGGCAAAATTAATAGAAGAATTTTCAAAATTGCCTGGTATAGGAAGAAAAACTGCACAAAGATTAGCTTTTTATATATTAAATTCAAAAGAAGAAGAAGCTGTAAGTTTAGCAGAAGCTATAATAAATGCTAAAAGGAAAACAAAATACTGCAGTATATGCTTGAATATTACAGATATAGACCCTTGCCGTATTTGTACAAGTCACAAAAGGGATAAAAGCATGATATGTGTTGTTGAAGACCCAAGAGATGTTGCTGCTATGGAGAGAACAAGAGAATATAATGGATTATATCATGTGCTTCATGGTGCAATTTCTCCTATGGAAGGTATAGGACCTGAAGATATAAAAATAAAAGAATTATTATTAAGATTACAAAATGATGATATAAAAGAAGTAATATTAGCTACAAATCCCACTATAGAAGGTGAAGCTACTTCTATGTATATATCAAAATTAGTAAAACCTATGGGTATAAAAGTAACGAGAATAGCTCATGGAATACCTGTAGGTGGAGATTTAGAATATGCAGATGAAGTAACTCTTTCAAAAGCTCTTGAAGGAAGAAGAGAATTATAATAAAAAGTTTATTTACACAAAGGAGAATGATAGTGTGATAAAATTTGATTGTACTATATTTGTTCAATTTTTAAATACTGTATTGTTGATTGGAATTATTTATTTCATTTTTTATATACTTATTAAGTTGCCTAGGTGTATTAAAAGGAATGAAGATAGAATTGAAAGAATAGAAAAATTGTTAGAAGAAGATAATCAAAGAGATAAATAATTATTAAGGCTGTTTTAAATAATTAATGTAAGTTAGACTAATAAGTAAAAAATAGAAGGATGAGAAGATAAATATTTTCATTTTGTATAATATAATGTAAAAAAAACTTAAAATTATATTATATGTTAGAAATTGAAATTATATGCAAAATTATATATAATAGTAATTGAAATGTGAATAAAATTGTATATTTAAGAGCTGACTGGAAAACCAGAGGCCTATCTTATTTGAGATAGAGCCTCTTTTTTGTTTTATAAAAATTCTAACTATTGAAAGGAGGATAGTATCAAAAGCTTAATTGTAAGAAAATTACATTTAAAACACAAATGGGGGGATTGAAATGTTAAAAAGAAATAAGTCATTTGTTATAAGTTTAGTAGTTGTAATGCTATTTACTTTAATGCCAATGAATGTATTTGCAGATTGGACACAGTTCCAAGGCGATATTGTAAATAGTGGTGTAACAACTGATAAGCTACCTACATCATCTTCTATAACTGCAGATTGGATAACAAAAACAGAATCAGCTGGGTGGTTTGGTATAGATACAGTTCCACTTGTAATAGGGGATAATGCCTATGTTTTTGCAAGTAGTAATCTTTATAAAATAAATATAAGTAATGGTAGAAAAGTTTGGGAGATAAAGGTTGATAGTGATGGAGGATTTCAATTATCTACTCCAGCAACAGACGGTTCTAATATATATTTAGGAGTGCAGGAAAAGGATAAAACAGATAATAAAATAAAACTAAAAGTTAAAAAAGTGAGCAACTTGAATGGTACACCTAATGTTACAGAACTGGCAGTTTTATCAGAAGGTGGACAACTAAATACTCCAATTACTTATGACAATGGAAAGTTATATTTTGGAACTTGGAAAGGAACTGTGGATACTACAACTGGTGGAGTTTACTATTGTGTAGATGCAAATAATGGAAATATACTTTGGAAATATACTGGAGTAAAAAATGACAACAGAGAAGATGGATTTTATTGGGCAGGAGCAGCAATCGTTGGGAATTATATAATATTTGGAAATGATGCTTCCTATATTCATGTTCTTGATAAAAATAATGGAACAGAAAAGGATAAATTTGATTTGAGAAAAGTTCATACTGATTCAAGAGAAGTTCGCTCTTCAATTTGTGTATATGATAATTCAGCATACTTTACAGATAAAGGTGGGTATTTGTGGAAGTTAAATATTAATAGTGATGGTACTCTTAAATACGAAGGGTCAAGAAAAATAGGATATACAACATCTACACCAGTTGTAGCATATCATAAAGATATGTCCGAAGATAGAATATATGTTGGACAAGGTCAATTCTCTGGAGGAAAATTAGTGTGCTATGATACAAACTTAAATCTTATATGGGAGTATACAGGAATTGGTGGTGTACAGTCTTCACCTATTGTTTATAGTGATGGTGTATATAATTATATATACTTTACAGAAAATAGTGCAAAAGGTAGAGGTTATTGCATAATGGATGAAGGATATAGTGCATCTTTAGTGTGGGTATATACTCCTCCAAGAGATGAAATGCAGAATTATACATTACAAGGAATGGCACCTGCTGGAGAATATGTAGTTTATGGTAATGATTCTGGATATGTATTTGGAATAAAAGAAGAAACATTAAAAAGGGCTTTTAAAATAGAACCTTTGGTTACGGATATAGATAAATTACAAGAAGAAAGTGTAGCAGTGGATGTATATGAGAAAAAATAATATCTGCAATAATGGATACAAATGTACATTTGTATCCATTATTGCTATTATTGCTATGAAGGAGGAAGAAAATGTATAAATTTAAAAATAACAATCTCATAGCTATAATCCTTACATGTATTATGGTATTTAGTGGATTAATAACTCCAACTGGCATGGGAAATAAAATAGTATGGGCGGAAAATTCAAAAATAGAGACAACAGTAACAGAAGCAGTTTATAGTGATAAAAATGAACAAAATGGAATATGGGAGGCTGTAGCATCTAATACAAATGAAAATTTAGTAGATATATGGAAAAGTCCTGAAGGAGAAGTATTTGTATTAGGGCAAAAAAATATTTATAAATATGTAAGTGGAAAAGGACTTAGTAAGCCGATATATCATATAGATGAATCGAATATATATTTGCATAGTATATGGGGAACTTCATCAGAAAATATATATGTTGTAGGCGGTATTTATCCAAATATAAGGGCTTATAATGATGCAAGACCTATGTATGGATCTATAAGACTACACTATGATGGTATTAAATGGGAAAAAAAGACTACTAACAGAACTTTACGAGGCTATTTTGATATTGATGGTACAAGTAAAGATAATATTTATATAGTAGGAGAAAATCGAATAACTCATTTTGATGGGACTGAATGGAAAGAAAAGGATAGAGAAGAGTCTATATTTATGGGGATATATATAGAAAGTGAAGATGATATTTATATATTAGGGGTGATTAGAAAAGGTAGAGAAAATAAAGCAGGGTTTAGATATTTTGATGGAAACAAATGGAAAGAATATATTTCATCCTATGAAAAAAGAAAATTTACAGATATATTTGTAAAAGCCCCTAATGAAATATATTTAGCAGGTAGAGAATGGGATACTAGGAAATCTGATATATATCCTGATATAAATGTAAAATTTGATGGGAAAAATTTTACAGAAGCAACAGAGCTATCAGAGTTTAAAAGAATAAATGATTTTTGGACGAAGGATTCAAATAATACTTATGCAGTGGGATATGATGAAAATGAAAGGGGTTTAATCTATCATTACGATGGCAGTAAATGGAGAAGAGTGGCTGTTCCGGAAGTTCTTTTAGATGAAAAGTTAAATTGTATAGTAGGAATGGATGAAGAAAACTTACTTGTAGTAGGGGATCATGGAACAATTTTAGAGTATAAAGTTACAGATAAAAAAGATTTAAAGCTATCTAAACTAGATGTAACTATTGATGTATCAAAAAAGACTTTAGATATTGATGCATTAGTGAGCTATATAGGAAAAAGAGATGCAGAAAATGTAACTATAGCTGTATATGGTGTAGTATATGGGGAAGATGATTATGATTTTATCAAAGAAGAAACGACTACTTTTGAGCCTAACTGTACTAATACTATAAAGTTTAAAGATATACCAATAGAAAAATTAAATAATAAAAATATAAAAGTAGTTGTAGATGCTTTAAATATAGTAAAAGAAGAGGATGAAGAAAATAATATATTAGAAAAAGAAATAAAAACAGATCTTAGTATAGTTGATATAAAGTTTTTAGAAAATAGAGAAACGATTTATAAAGCAAATAAAGAAAATAAAGGCTTTAGGATTAAATACGCAAATAATGGAAATATCAAGATTAAAAATATAAATATTTTAGTATATGAAAATAATCAGGTAATACATAAGTTTCCTTTTAAAGAGCTGTCAAATGAGGGAACTGTAGAATTGGATAAGTGGACGCCAAAGAGTGGAACTATTAAATTAAAAGCAGTCATAGATGAAAATGATGTCATAACAGAAACAGATGAAGAAAACAATGAAAAAAGTATTGATTTAAAGGTTGTAGCAAATATAAAAGATATGGATTGGATAAAAATAAATATACCCGAATGGGATCCTGTTGATTATGGTACTGGTATGCCTTATAATGCTCCTAATGGAGTTGGAGATATTTTAGCATTTGAAAATGGAGAAATATATGTAAAAGCTAGAAGGGGACTGTATAAGTACGAGAAAAAGCAAGGAGGCACTAGCTGGCAGTTAATCAAAAACAGGGACGAAGTAGATTGTATTTGGGGGGATTCACCAAAAAATATATTTACAGCTGAATATTTACAAAAAAGTGATGATAAAAATGAGTGCTTTGTTGAGCATTTTAATGGTGAAAATTGGAAAAGGATAAATATAGATCATCCTGATGTTATTAATAATAGTTGCGGTATTAGACAAGTATGGGGAAGTTCAAGAGAAGACATTTATATAAACAATGGAAAAGGGATTTATCATTACGATGGGTCTAGTTGGAAAGCATATGATTTAGGATTTAAACTGTATAGAGACCCACTAATTGCATCACATGACAATATTTATGCTTTATCAATAGATCAAAAGATTTATCACTATGATGGAGATAGATGGTCTGAATATAAAGTTAATTATAAGGGACTGTCAGATAGAGAAATTGAAGATATATATTTAGATGCTAATAATCATTTGTGTATAGTGTATAAACAAAATATAAATGGAATAAATTCTGATATAGAACAATTAGAAGTAGCATGTTTTAATGGAGAAAGTTGGAAAAACATATCATTTCCTTTTTTAACAAGGCGTATAAACTTAAGTAGTAATATTCATAGAAGAACAAGATTATGTATTTTAGATGAAAATAATATCTATCTTATGAAAGACAGTCTATATTACTATGACGGTCAAAATTGGAATGAGATTGCCGGTACCAATAATGATGATTTGATTAAACCGGATGGAATTGATAGCGGATTAGATACAATAATTGGTTTTGGTAGTGACAAATTATTTTTAGCTGGTGATAGAGGTAGAGTATGGTATAGAGGAACAGGATTGGATATAAAAGAAGATAGCGATTATAATAATGATGAACAGGATGTAAATAGTGTAAAGGTTTATATTAGAGTAGAAGGATATGATAAAACTTTTGTACCTAGAACTAGTATAGTAGTTGATAATTTTGATTTAACACCTTATTTAGGAAAAGCAACTGGGGAATCAGCAACAGAAAGTAAAGGTTGGGGTCCTGATAGACTTAAAAATCCAACTGTAGCTCATGCTCTAATAAAGGCCTTAGAACAACAAGGTTTTGATTGTACAGATCATAATAGTGGATGTGATTTGCAGGATTATGGCTGGTCACTTTATATAGCAATGATAGGTGGCGACAGAGAATTTGACCATAGACATACATCAGGATGGATGTACAGGGTAAATGGTTGGCTTCCTAATTATGGTTGCCAAGCGTATAGATTAAAAGGTGGAGAAGATATACTTTGGTATTTTGGTGCATATGGATTTGATACTTGGGTTACTGAAATAGAATCAGATAAGACAAGTGTAAGTACAGGTGAGAAGGTTGAAGTAAAATTAAAAGGAGTAGTGACACCATATAATGAAGAAGGTGACAGCTTTGGTTCAGATAGAGAAAAATTAATAAAGAATGCAACTATTTATGTAAATGGTAAGCCATATGAAATGGATGGTAAAGAAGTTAAGACAAATGAAGAAGGCAAGGCTACATTGATATTTTATGAGCCGGGAACTTATGAAATATCAGCAGAAAGAATAAATGGAGAAGGATTAAGGGATATAGTAAGACCATTACCTATTAAGATTCAAGTAAGAGGAGAAAGTAAGACACCATCAGGAGGAATCAACCTTGATATAAAAGATGTAGACAAAACATTAGATGAATTAGACAAAAATATGGATAAAATAAACACATCAGAAGAAGAAAAAGAAGTAGTAAAGAAAGTAACTGAAATAAAGAATAAATTAAAAAAAGCTGCAGAAAAAGTAAAAAATGAAAAAGAAGCACACAACGTGTTTAATAAAGCTACAAAAACAATTAATATACTTGTAAAATTATCAGATAAGATAATGGATAAGAACAACAAAAAGGATGTTAGTATAATTGCAGTAGAAAATATGAAGATTATACTAAAACTTATGGATAAAATAACGGATAAAAAAGAAATAAACAAAGCAACATCGGATATTATTGATGCTGCAGGAAATCTAATAGAAAAATTAGGTGGAGAGAATAAAAAAGAATTTATTAACAATGCAGTAAAGGCAGCGAAAAAAGCAATAGAAAAATCATTCAAACAAGAAATTTCAAAAGATGCATTAGAAGAGAGAAAAAATGCAGTATTAGTTAAGATAGATATGGATGAAATCAATGCAATGACAGATGAAATAGAAAGTATAGAAAGAGAAATGAAAGAAAAATTGAAGCAGAACAAGATAAATCAGAAAATAGACCTAGAAAAGATATTAAAAATAGAAATACCAAGTAAAGATAAAAAAGAAGTATATATAAGCTTGGCATCAAATGTTATAAATAACTTAAAACAAGATGGCATCGAAAAAGTAGAAATAAGAACAGAAAATGCAGTATTTAAGCTAACACCAAATACATTTAATGATAAAGAAAATAAAGAAGAAATTGCTTTGATTGCAAAGATAGTTGATAGAAATATCTTAACACCGCTTGAAAGATACAAAATACCAAAGGACTGCGTTATAATAGATTTAGATGCAAAAGTTGGAAATGAAAAAATAAATAAATTTAATGAACCAATTGAAGTAAGTATACCTTATAAGGGAAAAGTGAATAAAGGAGAAGTAGTACAAGTATTTTTACTAAAGAAAGATGGAACTATAGAAAATATGGGTGGAGAATATGACTCTGATACAAGAATGGTAACTTTTACAACTCCTCATTTTAGTAAATATTTTGCAAATAAGGTAAAAGTGATATTTAAAGACCTAGGGGGTTATCAGTGGGCAAAGGAAGCAATAGAAGCTATGGCACAAAAAGGTATAATAAATGGTCGTAAGGAAGGTATATTTGCTCCATCGGCAAATATTACAAGAGCAGAATTTGCAACACTTATGGCAAAGATGATGGGGTATAATACTGAAAATGTAGAAATACCTTTTACAGATGTAGACAAAGACACTTGGTACTATGATTATGTGGGAGCAGCATATAAAAATGGTCTAATTAGAGGTAGAAGTAGCACTATATTTGATCCAAATGGAAAAATCACAAGAGAAGAAATGGCAGTAATTGTTGCAAAAGTATTAAAGCAGAAAGGATATAAAGAAGCAACCTTAGAAGAATTAAATATTTTTACAGACAAAGAAGAAATATCAGTATGGGCAAGAGAAGCAGTAAGTATATGTGTAAGAGAAAAAATCATAAGAGGTATGGAAGATGGAAGATTTGCACCAAAAGAGAGAGCAAATAGGGCACAAGCAGCCGTAATGCTCTACAAGCTTTATAATTTAATTCATTAAAAAATAAAAACTGCTAGCAAAATTTATTTTAATCTATGCTAGCAGTTTTTTAAAAACGTATATAAATTGCAAAAAATAGAAGATTATTTTGACAGAGACGTAGTAAAAAGAGGACTAAAGAATTAAAATAAAAATTTTATATGTGTTTATTATTGAAATTGTGGCTGACTAGAAAACTAGAGGCCTATCTTATTTGAGATAGAGCCTCTTTTTGTTTAGCGAAATAAAAAATGAGAAGGATGGGGATTATGAAAAAAAATATTAGGAGTTTCATATCTTTACTAGTTATTTTTACTATGATTTTTACTAGTTTAGGATTGGGAATAATCAGTCCAATAACTGTAAATGCACAACAAAATATGACTAAAGATACGACAGTAAAACTAGCAGTAGTTGGAAAGTATAATGAGATATTATTTTCACCACATGAGGTTACTGTAAGGAGTGTAGTATACGGAAAAGATATTGTAAGTAATGTAGTATATGCTTCAGATGTACTTAAAGCTGCTGGCCTTAGAATAGAACAAAATGAAGATTCTGGATTTATAACAAGTATAAATGATCAAAAAAATGGTATAGAAGATGGAACATATACATCTATGAGTGGATGGATGTATAAGGTAAATGGTATATTGCCTAATGTTGGAGCAGGGAAAAAGGAAGTAAAAGAAGGAGATAAGATTTTCTTTTACTATGTAAAGAATCCTAGTGATTTACTTCCAAGTTTAAGTGATTTTATTAAAGTTAAAGTAAGAGTATATAAAGGAAATGAAATTATTGTAAATGATAAAGAGGTTACAGTATTAAAAGGAAAATCTGTTTGTGCAGCTATAAAAGAAGCTTTGGAGAAAGAAAATATAAAAGATAATGATATAGATTTTACAATAGGATATATTAATAAAATTAATGGTATAGAAGATACTTGGCTTTATGATATAAATGATGACGAATCTACATGTATGAATCCCGAAGTAGAATTAAAAGATGGAGATATAATAAGGGTTTATACATACGATACAGTAGTACCTAAGAGTATACGAATTAATAAGCCAAATAAAGATATACATGTAGGAGAGAATTTACAGCTAACAGTTACAGCATTAGATAAAGAAGGAAAGAATATAGATAACTACCAACCTATATGGAAAACGAGTAATTCAAATATAGCAAGTATTGATGAAAATGGATTACTTACGGCAAAGAGTGTTGGAAAAGTTATTATATATGCGCAAGTAAAAGGAGAGCCGGATAAAGAAGGTCAATGCACTATTCAAATAAAAAATAGTTCTTATAAGGAAAGAGTATTAGAAGCAATTGATAAAGCTGCACAAGTAGCATTAAAAAATCATTATAGTATGGATTGGGTTGCTATAGGTCTTGCAAGAGCTGGAAAGGAAGTACCAAGTGATTATTTGCAGGGAGTAGAAAGATATTTAAAAAGTCATAATGGAGAATTTGCAAATAAACCTACAGAATATGAGCGAATGACACTTGGCATATTGGCAGCAGGTGGAGATCCAAGAAATATAGCTGGATATGATTTGATTGAAAAAATTTATAATACCGATTTAGATAAACAAGGAATTAATGCTTTAGTATTTGGTTTGATAGCTTTAGATGCAGGAGAATATAAAGTACCAGAAAATGCAAAATGGAATAGAGATAAATTAATTAAAGCAATTCTTGAGAACGAATGTAGTAATGAAGATAATGACTATGGTAAAAAAGGTGGATGGGCATTTTGGGGTACAACTGGAGACCCTGATATGACAGGTATGGCTATGACAGCCCTAGCACCATATTATAATAAGAGAGAAGATGTAAAGGCAGCAGTAGATAGAGCTGTAGAATATTTATCAGCAATTCAAAAGGAAAATGGTGGTTTTTATTCATGGGGTTCTTTTAATTCTGAATCTTGTGCGCAAGTTATTATGGGATTATGTAATATCAATATAGATCCTACAGGAGAAAAATTTACAAAGAACGGAAAAAATGTATTAGATGCATTATTGAGTTTTGAGGCAGAGGGTGGGGGTTTTGGCCATATTGATAGAAATGTAAATGGTATGGCAACAGAACAAGCACTTTATGCACTAGATCAATATATTTATTATTTAGAAGGAAAAGGTTCTATATATAGATGGGGAAATAAAGAAGACCAAAAAGCACCAGAGATAATAACAGACTTAGAAGATAAGACAGTAAAAGAAGCAAAGATAACATTCACAGCGAGGGCAGAAGATGAAAAAGATGGAGAAGTAGGAATAATAGTAAAAGTAAACGGTGAAGTAGTAGAGGGCGAGAATGGAAAATACGAAGCAGTTCTTAAAGAAGGAGAAAATAAGATAACAATAGAAGCAGTAGATAAAGTAGGGAATAAAGCAGAGAAGGTATATACAATAATATACAAAGTAGTAAAAATAAAGAGAATAGAAATAGAAAAAATAAATACAAATATAAAAGTAGGGAATAAACCAGAAATAAGAGCGAAGATATACGATGAAGAAGGAAAAGAAGTAAAAGATGAAAAAATAAAATGGACAAGCAGTGATGAAAAGACATCAATAGTAAAATATGGAAAGATAATAAGCTTAAAAGAAGGAAAAGTAACAATAACAGCAGCAGTAGAAAAGCAACCAAGTATAAAAGATGAAATAACAATAAATATAGTACCAAACATAAAGACAGTGAGTATAAGAGTAGAAGGATATGATAGGACAATCATACCAAAGACAACAATACAAGTACCATTAGTAGATATATCAAAAGATTTAGGAGAAGCAAGTGGAGGAAGTGCGACAGAGTCTAGTGGATGGGGAGTAGAAAGATTTAACAATCCAACTAATGCTCATGCAATAGTAAAGATACTAAAAGATAATGGATTTAGACAACAAACGAAAGAAGACAGAGAAAAAGGGACAGATGAAACGAAGCTATTCGATTTTCAAGACTATGGCTGGGGCTTATACATAGCAATGATAGGAGGTTACAGAGAATTTGACCATGGTGGCATATCAGGATGGATGTATAGAGTAAACGGAAAGATGCCGCCAGTAGGATGTAATGGGAAAGAATTAGAAGATGGAGACGAAATAGTATGGTACTATGGAGCATATGGATTTAACAATGTATTTACAAAGATGGAAGTAGACAAAACAGAAGTAACAGAAGGAGAAAGTATAAACATAACTATTGTAGGGGATAATGGAGGATTTGCAAGTAAAGAGAAACCATTAGAAGGAGCAATAATATTAGTAAATGGAAAAGAATACAAAGAGAATGGAGAATTAGTAAAGACAGATAAAGAAGGAAAAGCAAGTATAACATTAAAAAAAGCAGGGAAATATGAAATAAACTTAACAAGATATAAGATAAAGGAAGGAAAGAGGGAATATATAGACATAGTAAGACCAGAACCAAAAATAATAATAGTAAAAGAAAGAGATAAAAAAGCACCAGAGATAATAACAGATTTAGAAGATAAGACAGTAAAAGAAGCAAAGATAACATTCACAGCAAAAGCAGAAGATGAAAAAGAAGGAGAAGTAGAAGTAATAGTAAAAGTAAACGATGAGATAGTAGAAGGCGAGAATGGAAAATACGAAGTAGTCCTTAAAGAAGGGGAAAATAAAATAAAAATAGAAGCAGTAGATAAAGTAGGGAACAAAGAAGAGAAGGTATATACGATTATATATGAAAAAGTTATTATAGATGATAAAAATCTTGAAGGACTAAAAGATTTAAGAATAGATGGAAAGATAATAAAAGGATTTAAAAAAGATAAATTGGCGTATGAAGTTTTCTTACCATCAAATATATCAAAAGTACCAAAAGTGACAGCAATACCATCAGACCCAAATGCAAAAGTTGAAATAAAACAAGCCTTAGATGTAAAAGATAAAGCAGTAGTAAAAGTAACAGAGCCAGATAAAAAGACAATAAAAGTATATACAATACAATTTATAAAGAGAAAAGCGATAAAAATATCAAAGGATAAACCAGTAGAGGTAAAAGTGAAAGAAGGAGAAAAACATTTAGAATTGCCAGAGATAACAGAAGAAGAAATAAGAGATGTGGAAATAAAAGTAGATGTAGAAGATATAAAAGATGCAACAATAAAAGTGCCGTTGAGAGAAGAAAAGGGTAAAAAGCAAGCACTGCTTCCAAAACTAGAAATTAAATCAAACATAGCAAAAATAGAAATACCAGCAGGAATAATAACGGCAGAAGATAAAGAATGGGATGGAACAATTAAGATGCCAACAGAAGTAGAAAAGACGAGTGTAAAAATAGAAAATGGCATACCAGAAGCAGTAATAGAAGTAGGAGGAGATATAGGATTAACATTTAATAAAGCAGTAAGATTAGTGATACCAGGACAAGCGGGTAAAAAAGCAGCATATATAAAAGATGGAAAAGTAATAGAAATTACGCAAGTTCTTAGAGAAGATAATCAAGAAATAGCAGATAAAGAGATAGCAGAAGGAAAAGAAGGAAAAATAGACGTAGGAAAAGACCTAATCATTTGGACAAAACATTTTACAAAATTTATAGTGTATACAGAAACAAATACAAATAATGATACAAATAAAGATAGTAGTAGCGGGGGAGGCGGAAGTGCATCATCGAAAGGAATAAAAGTATATACAGGTGTAGAAACAAAGGTAGAAAAATACGGTGTAATTATTAATATACCAAAAGATGCAATAAATAAAGATATATATGTAAAAATATCAAAAGAGAATAGTACATCAAATATAAAATTAAAAGAAGAAGAAAAACTAATAAGCAAAATATTTAAAATTACAAAAGACAGAGAAGTAGATTTTAATAAAGAAGTAATAATTACATTACCATTTGAAAAGACAAAAGTAAATGAAAACGAAAATGCAATAGCAATATATTGTTACGATGAAAAAGATGATAAGTGGATAAAATTAAAGGATACAGAAGTAGATTTTAAAAACAGTAAAATAAGTGGAAAAATAAAACAATTTACTAAGTTTGCAGTAATAGCAATAAAGAAAACAGAGAAAAAAGAAGAAAAAGTAAAAACAGAAGAAAATATAAAAGATATAAAAGGGCATTGGGCAGAAAAATATGTAAAAGAATTAGTAAAAATAGGAGTAATAAGTGGATATCCAGATAAGACATTCAAGCCGGAAAAAGACATAACAAGGGCAGAGTTTATAACAATACTAGTAAAAGCATTTAAGCTAGAAGGAAGAAAAGGAAAAGAATTTAAAGATATAAAAGGACATTGGGCAAAAGAAGAAATAAAGTTAGCAGCATCAAATGGAATAATAGAAGGATATGAAGATGGAACATGTAGGCCAAATGAAAAAATCACAAGAGAAGAAATGGCAGTAATTGTTGCAAAAGTATTAAAGCAGAAAGGATATAAAGAAGCAATCTTAGAAGAATTAAATATTTTTACAGACAAAGAAGAAATATCAGTATGGGCAAGAGAAGCAATAAGCATGTGCGTAAAAGAAAAAATCATAAGAGGTATGGGAGATGGAAGATTTGCACCAAAAGAGAGAGCAAATAGGGCACAAGCAGCCGTAATGCTCTACAAGCTTTATAATCTAATTCATTAAAAAATAAAAACTGCTAGCGAAATTTATTTTAATCTATGCTAGCAGTTTTTTAAAAACGTATATAAATTGCAAAAAATAGAAGATTATTTTATAAATTCTAAAAATTGAAAATATATTTAAAATGATATATAATATGTAGTAAAAAGAGGACTGAAGAATTAAAATAAAAATTTTATATGTGTTTATTATTGAAATTGTGGCTGACTAGAAAACTAGAGGCACTACCTATACAGGTAGTGCTTTTATAATGTTTTGTATTTAAAAAAATTAAACATAAGAATTAAAAATTAAAAAGGGGGAGCGTTATGAAAAAAAGTATTAGTATACTATTAATTTTTGCTATGCTTTTTTCGTACATACCTATTTTAAGTACAGATTTTTATATTTATGGGCAAACAACTGTAAGTGATAGTGTGTATGAGAAAAGCAGAACAACAGCAGGTAGTGTATATGAAAAATTGGCAAATACAGTTCCAGAACTAAAAATTCAATCCATTGTAGAAGAAAATAAAGATTATGAAGAAATTATTGATAATGCATTAGAAAAACTGAAAGATTATTATAACAATAAGTCTTTAGATTATATACCAGCAATGGCATATAATCATGCAAGTGATAACTTAGACAGTGATTTAAGAATTATATCAGATAATTTAAGAGTATATTCATTAAAAAGAAAAAGCAAATATAATTGTTATAAAGGAATAATGGGTATTATTGCTTCAGGGCAAGACCCTAGGAATTTTGAGTATGAAGGAGAAACATTTAATTATGTAGATATACTTGTAGATATGCAGCAGGAAACAGGATTATTTGATGATGATGCTCAGGAGCATGCTTATTGTATTTTAGCACTTGATATGGCTGGTGCAGATTATGACAAAGATAAAGCAATAAAGGCATTAAAAAGTAAATTTACAATAAAGGAAGATAAAGCATATATAAAAGGGAATTATAGTCCGGATTTAAAAAAGACTGCAATTGCAATGATAGCTCTATCAAATCATAAAAATATATCTGGAGTAAAAGATTTATTAAGAAAATGTGTAAATTATATAAAATCAGAACAAAAAGACAATGGAGAATTTGGTTATATAACAAATCCTGAACTTTTAGGAAAAATTATACAAGCACTAATTGCAGTTGGGGAAAATCCCTTAGCGGGAGATTATGTAAAAAATGGTAAAACGATACTTGATTTATTAATGGAATATCAAAATAGTGATGGCACTTATGCAAAGGGAACATGGTATCATCGATATGATAAAATATCTACAGAAGCAGTATTTGCAGCACTATCAGATTTGAAGAAAAATAAATCAATGTATCATGCATTAAAAATAGAATTAGGAGATGTACCATCGAAAATCATTTTAAAAGTAGATAAAAATGAAGTTATAAAGGGAAAAACTATAAAAATAAGAGCTAAGATTTTAGATGCTCAAGATAGACTTGTAATAGGTCAAAAAATAAAATGGACAAGCTCTGATAATAATATTGCAGTAGTTGAAAATGGAGTAGTTACGGCAAAAAATAATGGTAAAGTAACTATTACAGCAGAAATCGAAGGAAATCTTGCAATCAAAAACAGTATTAATATAACAGTAGTGGATAGAAAGCCTACTGATATTAAAATTTATTTAAAAGATAAAGAAGTAAATAAGCAGGTTATTATTAAAAAAGGTCAGAGTCTGAGATTTATTGCAAAGGTGCTCGATCAGGATAATGAAGAAATTAAAGATGTAGTTGTTACTTGGAATGTAGCTAAAGGTAATGATTATGTAACGATAGATAATGGAAAAGTAACAGGATTGGAAAAAGGAAGAGCAATAATAAAAGCTGTATATAAATCTATAGAATCAAGGATTGAAGTAGAAGTTATAACAATACGTGATGTAGTAAAAGATGTATTAGGAGAAATAAAAACTGTTTATGAAGATAAATCTGAATATGATTATATAGAAGCTTTAGCACTTAGTTATATGGGTGAAGATAAAAATATAATAAAAGAGAAAATTAAAATAAATGAAAATTTATACACGCCAATTGATTATGCAGAAAACATTATTATGCTTATTGCAGCGGGATTAGACCCAAGAAATTATAATGGGCATAACTATGTAGAAGAATTGGCACAATCTCAAAATGATAAGGGTTATTTTGAGGTAGGCAGCAGTTTTATTTGTTCAAAAACAGAAAATGTAATTTTACCAATTATAGCATTAGATATGGCAGGGGAAACATATGACGTACAAAAAGCAATAAAGTTTTTAGAAGAGAAAGCAAAAAGTTATAGAGACAGTAAATATTTTGAAAAGAGCAGTAATTACAGTAGAGTTCAAATGACATCTATGGCGATTATTGCTATGTCAAAACATATGGATATGGATAATGTAAAAGAATTAGTAGAAAAGTGTAAAACTTATTTTAAATATAAACAAAATGATGAAGCTGTATTTAGTGCTACAACTATGAGTAGTAGCTATCTTAAACCAAATAGTATTGCTACAGCTTCTGTTATACAAGCATTAAAGGCAATTGGAGAAAATCCACTGTCAGATGAGTGGAAAAAAGGTGAAAAAACTATATTTGATGGATTGTTATCATTTAAAGAAGGAAAAAAATTCAAAATTACTTCTACTAGTTATATAACAAACGATGAAGCTACAGCTTATAGTTTTGCAGCTCTTGTAGATTTATATAAAGATAAATCAATGTATCATGAAGTAAAAATTGAAACGGGAACTATTCCAACTAAAATTGAAATTTTAAGTCAGCGAGATTATGTAAAAGAAGGACAAAAGTTAAAATTAAGAGCTAAGGTTACAGATAAAGATGGAAAAATAGTACCGGGGCAAAAAATAGAATGGATTTGTTCAGATAAAACTAAAAATATAGCAGTAATAGATAAAATGGGATTACTTGTTGGCAAACAAGTAGATGGAGATAAAAAGGTTATTATTACTGCAAAAATTAGAGATAAAAATATAAAAGTAGATAAAGAGATTATTATAAAAGATAGAGTTCCATATGAGATAAAAATTAGTCTACCATCAAATAAAAAAGATAATAATTTAAAAGAAGGACAAAAATTAATATTGTTTAAAAAAGTTTTAGAAGAAGATGGAGAAGAATTAGATGAAGAAGTTATATGGAGCAGTTCAGATGAAACAGTAGCTGTTGTAGATGAAACAGGACTTGTTACAGCAAAGGAAGTAGAAAAGGATACAAAAGTAATTATTACTGCAACATCAAAGAGTAAAAAAGATGTAAAGAAAGAAATTGTTTTAAACATAATAGCGGTAATTCCAGAAAAAGTTGTAATTTTTTGTGATGATAAAGAAATAGATGAAAAGACGATAGAAGCTGGATATAAATTGAAGGTTGAAGCTAAAACATATGAAAAAGATGGTTCTTTTATAGAAAAAGCAGAAATAGAGTGGACAAGTTCTAATGAGGATATAGCAGTTATAGACAGTTGTGGACTTATTACAGCAAAACAAGTTCAAAAAGAAGCAGATGTTAGGATAACAGCTAAGGTAAAAGGTTTTAATGTATCAAAAGTATTAAATATAAAAGTAATTCCTGCTAAAAGTGATAAAGAAAAAGCTGAAAGTATAATCAGTGAGCTGAAGCAATTTTATAAAGAAGATACAAAATATGATTATATTGAAGCTTTAGCGTTAAATAGAGTAGGGATAGATAAGAAAAAAATACAAGAAAAATTAGATATTGAAAAGTTGAGTTTTAAGAGAGGTAGCTGGGGTGATAATGAATCAGGAGAATATGCTAAAGCGATAATTTCTATAATTGCAGCAGGATTAGATCCTAGAAATTATAAAAATAAAGATTATGTAAAATATTTAGCTGATTCACAAGTAGAAAGCGGATATTTTGATGCAAAAGGATACTATTATTCAGATGATGATGAAGCAGATAATATAGCATATTCTATTATTGCATTAGATATGGCATGTGCCGAGTATGACATAGATAAGGCTGTAAAAGCTTTAATGGATAAATTTGAAGTATTGGGAGATAAAGCTTATGTAAAAGGAGTTTATAAACCTAGTTTAGAAAAAACCACTATATCTCTTATAGCTCTTTCAAATCATGTAGATAAAAATGGTGTAAGTAATTTAATAAACAAAATAAAAAAATACATAAAAGAAGAATATGAACATTGGGATAAAAATGTAAGCAGTATAGATATAGCAAGTATAGTTCAAGCATTAATAGCAGTAGGTGAAAATCCATTATCAGAAACTTATATCAAAAAAGATGAATATGGAAATAAAGTTACTTTATTGGATAGGTTATTAAAATTTAAAGATGGTAATGCTTTTAAAGAAAGAGAAAAATCCAGCTATATAGATAAAAAGGCTACAGCACTAGTTTTTGCAGTTCTTACAGATATAAGTACTGGAAAATCAATGTATAAAGAAATAAAAATAAAAGTAGGAAATCCAGAAAAGATAGAAATAGTAGCTGAAAATGAAAAGAAAGAATTAAAAGTAGGTAGGAAATTAAAACTATTCGCAAAAGCATATGACAAGGATAATAAGTTTGTTCCTTCTCAAATATTTGTATGGTCTGTAGATAAACCATCTATAGCAGTTGTAGATAAAAATACAGGAGAAATTACAGCAGTAAAAGAAGGAACAGTAGTTATTACAGCTACTTTGAAGGATTTTCCAAATATTAAAGATACTTTTAAGTTAAAAATATTACCAGTTATACCAGATACAATAAAAGTATCAGTTGATAAAAATATTAAGAAAATAGAAGTAGGTAGAAAGATAAAGATTAAATCAGTTGTTTGTGATAAAGATAGAGAAATTATTGAAAATGTAAAAGTTGTATGGACTATAAAACCTAAGGACTATGCAACAATTGATGAAAATAATATTTTGACAGCTTTAAAAGAAGGAAAAATATATATAACTGGAATTGTAAAAAGAGATGAACAAGCAGAAATTAAAGACGAGATAGTATTAGAAGTTATAAAAGGAAAAACAGATGAAGAAAAAATTAATGAAGCTATCAATGCTGTAAAGGAATATTTCAAAAAACGAGATAAATATGATTTTATAACATCTATGGGACTTAGATTTGCTGGTGTAAATATAAATGACATAAGTTCAAAAAAGAATATCTATTCATATAGAAATTTAGGAAATGATGCAAAAAATATTATTAATATCATTGCGACAGGAGAAAATCCTAAAGATTATAAAGATAAAAATTATATAGATTTTATTTTAAAAGCTACGCCTAAGTTTTATGAAAATTCTAATGCAGGTTATATAGCAAAAGCTATTATAGCTTTAGATATGGCAGGAGAAAAATATGAGGAAAAAGAAGCGGTAGCAGCTTTAATAAACAAACTTAAAAGAGATGGAGATAAGTTGTATGTTGAAAAATATTCTTCAGCAGATGTAGAAGATACAGCTTGGGTGCTTATTGCACTTTCTAATCATAAAGAAAAAGTAAACGTGCAAAATGTGATTAATAGTATAAAAAGATTTTTTAAAGAACATCAAAAAGAAAATGCATTGATAGAACGCTGTTCAGATACAGCAATTGTAATTCAAGCGTTAATGGCAATTGGTGAAAATCCACTTTCAGATGAATGGGTAAAATATGATGAATATGGAAATAAAATAACATTACTAGATGCAATCTTATCATGTAGAGAAGGTGAAAAATTTAAAGTAAGACCTTCTGTAAGCTATACATCAGAAATAGCAACATCTTATGCTTTAGCAGCTCTAGCAGATTTAGCTAAAAATAAGTCCATGTATCATGAATTGAAATATGTAAAAGCAGGAAAACCACAGAGTTTAAAAATAAATTTAGATAGCTTAAATCTTTTAGCAGGAGAAGAAAAGCAATTAGAAGTACAAGTATTTGATGAAAAAAATGTATTAATAAAAGATATAGAATTAATTTGGGAAAGTTCAAAACCAAATATTGTAAAAGTTGAAAATGGGAAAGTAATAGCATTAAGTGCAGGAGAATCTCAAGTTAAAGCAAAAATTAAAGAAGATGAGTCTATATTTGATGAGATTACAGTAAAAGTAAGAGAAAGTAAGGATATTGATTTAAGAATAAAAGCATCTATTAATAAGTTAGTAGATTATTATAACAATTATGGTTTGTATGATTATATGGCAGCTTTGGCTCTTAAGCATATAGAAGATGATTTTAAAATAGATAAAGAAAAAATAGCATCGAATTTAAGACTTTATAGAAGAGATTATGCTATTCACTATGCTAAGAACATTATGGAAATTATAGCAGCAGGTAAAAATCCTAGAAATTATCCAATAAAGGACGAAAAAGGCAATATCATATTATATAAAAATTATGTAATGGATTTAGTAAGTTCACAAAGAGAAAATGGAGAATTTATAGTAAGTGAAAAAGTAGATGAAGATAGTATAAATGGAATGTCTCTTTCTATTATTGCACTTGATATGGCTGATGGAAGTTATGATGTAGAAAAAGCTGTAAATAGATTAGTAGATATGATAAATGATGGAAAACATAAAAAGGAAGGTCTATATAGTGAAATAGAGACGAAAGCATTAGTAATAACAGCACTAGCAAAACATAAAGATATAAAAGGAGTAAATGAAACTATAAATCATTGTATTGACTATATTAAATCTAGTAGAAATGAAGAAGGCGGTTTTGACCATAGCGGTTATAAAAATAATACATTTGCAATAGCTACTGTAATACAAGCTCTCATTGCAAATGATATTGACCCTGTAAAATGGGTTAAAAATGGCAAATCTATAGTGGAAGTTTTACTTGAGCGTCAACTTGAAAATGGTGCTTTTGAATATGGAGAAGGAGTAACAGATACACCAAAAAGTACAGAAACAGCTTTTGCAGCTTTAGCAGATTTATATAGACATAAATCTATGTATCATGAAATTAAGATAAAAGATGATTTAAAAGAAAAACTGAAAAAAGAAATAGATTTTTTAAAGAAAGCGTATGAAGACAATGTTATATTTGATTTTTTAGGAGTTTGTGCTGCAAATTTAGCAGGAATGGATAAAGAGCTTATACAAAACAAACTTTTTGAATATGATAAAACAGATAGTGCTTGGCAAGCTTCTAAGATGATAATAGCTGTTATAGGTGCAGGACTGGATCCTAGAAATTATGAAACGAGCAAAGGAGAATGTAGGAACTATGTAGATGAACTCCAATCATCTCAAGTAAAAAATGGAGAAAATAAAGGAGAATTCATATTAAAAGAAGTTGATAGAAATTCTATAGAAGCTTTAGCTTACTCTATTATAGCTCTTGATATGGCAGATGGAAAATATGATAGAGAAGCTGCAGTAAAAAGATTAATACAAATGATTGAGTATAAAGACTCTAAAACATATAAAGAAATTTTAACTGAAGCTCTAGTGCTTACAGCTTTAGCGAAACATAAAGATATAAATGGTGTAGAAGATACAATAAAAACTTTAATAGATTTCTTAAAGTCAAAACAAAATAGTGATGCTGGATTTGATATTGAAAAAGGATATTTAAAAGGTGAGAATAGTCCTATTGCAATAGGAAGAGTAATTCAAGCATTAATTGCAAATGGTATTAATCCACTTTATGCAGATGAATGGAAAAAAGATAATAAGACAATATTAGATGCCTTACTAAAGAGTAAGGTAGTAAAATCAGATCCAAGAAAAAGTGGTTATGGAAAGGGAGAAGGACAAAATTATGTAGTTAATGATGCTACTAGTCAAGCATTTGTTGCAATAGTTGCTCTTTATAGTAATCAATCTATATTTGAAAAATTGGCTATAAAATATGAAGAAGTAGAAGACATACCAGAAGAAACTCAGCAGCCAGTTGTAGATGTAAAATTATATGTAAGAATAGAGGGAAATAATCGCACTATTGTTCCTAAAACGGAAGTAAAAGTAGATAAATTAGATTTAAGTGATTATGGAATTAATAGGAAATTCAAAAAACCAAGAGCAATTCATGCTATAATAAAAGCATTAGAACGTCAGGGAATTGACTGTAAAGATAGTAAAAAAGGATTAAATCATAATGGCGGAAGCTATATAACGATGATAGATGGTTTAGAACAAGGAAGTATAGGCGATAAAGATGGTTGGATGTATTATGTAGATAATAAATTTGTACCGTTATATGTAAATGAGATGGAAATAAAAGATGAACAATATATAGTAGTATTTTTCCAAGAGGATTATACGAAAAATGTTTATTCATGGTTTGATAAAGAAGAGGTTGTTGTAAAAACAGGTGAAAAATTTGATTTGCTTCTTACAGGAAGTTATTACGATATGTATACTGATAAGACGAGAATAGAACCTGTCAATTTAGCAAAGATATTAGTAAATAACGAAGAATATAAATTAAATGAAAAAAATGTATTGACTGATGAAACTGGAAAGGTAACTTTAAAATTTGATAAAGCAGGTATTTATTATATATCTGCTGAAAGGTTTGATAGAAAAACAGGAAAAAGAAATTTAACAAGACCATATTGTAAAGTTATTGTCGAAGAAAAGGTAATAGATAAACAACCGCCAGAGATAATTGTAGAAGGTATAGAGGAAGGACAAAAAGTAAATGAGTCAGAAATAAGTTTTGCAGTAAAAGTAAAAGATAATATAGATAAAGAATTGATACCAATAGTAAAATTAGAAGATGAAAAGATAAATCCTCAAATTGATGGAAGCTATAAAATAATGTTAAAAGAAGGGGAAAATAAAATAAAAATAGAAGCAGTAGATAAAGCAGGTAACAAAGCAGAAAAGATTTATACTATAAGATTTATAAAGAAAAATATTATAAAAATATTAAAAGATAAGCCAACGGAAATAAAAGTAAAACAAGAAGAAAAACATTTAGAATTGCCAGAGATAACAGAAGAAGAAATAAGAGATGTAGAAATAAAAGTAGATGTAGAAAATATAAAAGATGCAACAATAAAAGTGCAATTGAAAGAAGAAAAGGGTAAAAAACAAGCAATACTTCCAAAGCTAGAAATCAAATCAAATATAGCAAAAGTAGAAATACCAGCAGGAATAATAATAACGGCAGAAGATAAAAAATGGGATGGAACAATTAAGATGCCAACAGAAGTAGAAAAAGAGAGTGTAAAAATAGAAAATGGTATACCAGAAGCAGTAGTAGAAGTAGGAGGAGATATAGGATTAACATTTAATAAAGCAGTAAGATTAGTTATATCGGGACAAGCAGGTAAAAAAGCAGCATATATAAAAGATGGGAAAATAATAGAAATCACACAAATGCTTAGAGAAGATAATCAAGAAATAGCAGATAAAGAGATAGCAGAAGGAAAAGAAGGAAAAATAGACGTAGGGAAAGACCTGGTCATTTGGACAAAACACTTTACTAAATTTATAGCATATACAGAGAAAGTAAATACAAATAAAAATAGCAGCAAGAGAAGAAAAAGAAGGTCATCAAAAGAAACTAAAGTATATAAAGATGAAGAAATTAATATAAAAAATACAAAAGAAATAAAGGCAGAAGAAAATATAAAAGATATAAAAGGACACTGGGCAGAGAAGTATGTAAAGGAATTAGTAGAAATAGGAATAATAAGTGGGTATCCAGATAAGACATTCAAGCCTGAAAAAGAAATAACAAGGGCAGAGTTTATAACAATGTTAGTAAAAGCATTTAATCTAGAAAGAAGAAGAGAAAAAGAATTTAAAGATATAAAAGGACATTGGGCAAAAGAAGAAATAAAGTTAGCAGCATCAAATGGAATAATAGAAGGATATGAAGATGGAACATGTAGGCCAGATGAAAAAATCACAAGAGAAGAAATGGCAGTAATTATTGCAAAAGTATTAAAGCAGAAAGGATATAAAGAAGCAACCTTAGAAGAATTAAATATTTTTACAGACAAAGAAGAAATATCAGTATGGGCAAGAGAAGCAGTAAGCATGTGTGTAAAAGAAAAAATCATAAGAGGTATGGAAGATGGAAGATTTGCACCAAAAGAGAGAGCAAATAGAGCACAAGCAGCTGTGATGCTCTACAAACTTTATAATTTAATCCATTAAAAAATAAAAACTGCTAGCAAAATTTATGCTAGCAGTTTTTAATATTAAAAAAGATAATTTATTTAAGTAGACAAGGTATAATAATCCAAAATTTGGCTAATATAGATAATAAGAAAGGTTTGAGGGGGAATTTTTATGATACCACATTTAAAAAAAGAAAAAGGTAATGATAATAACAGGTTAATAAGTGTTTTAAATAATATATATGAAAAACTATTATATGGAGAGGTAAAGACAGAAGATGAAGAAATTTTAGATAGTATTAAATTAGCTCATGAAGAGTGGAAAAATGCAGAAAAATATTTTGAAAATGTAACAGATCCAGATTTGATAGACCATGCTATATATAGAATGGAAGCAGCAAGAATTCGTTATACTTATCTTTTAAAACTTGCAAAGAAAATGGGAATAGAACGAGATATAAATTAAAAATAGCTTATTGTACTGATAATGTGCAATAAGCTATTCTTTATTAAAAAAGAATAGAAAAGTAGGAATATGAATTAGACAAACTTTATATAAATATAATAGTTTATTATTTTTATACAAATGGGGGTTGTATATGAGTATAGGGATAGAATTGAGTGTTATATTTGCTTATGCTCTAGGGCTTATACTTTTATATATAATAGGATATGTTTTACTGTTTCCAATAAGATTAATTATAAAATTAATATATAACGGAATTATAGGAGGAATACTTCTTTTGATTGTGAATTTTATAGGGCAATTTTGGGGATTTAGTATAATTATTAATCCGATTACGGCTTTAATAGCGGGATTTTTAGGAGTTCCGGGTGTTATTATGATGCTTATTTTAAAATGGATACTTTGATATTTTATTATTTTTTAAAATAATTTTTATTAGAAAAAATGACTAAATTAATTAATAAAGAAATTAATACAAACAAAAATATCGAAATTATTTGAAAAATTCTAATTTTTTTGATTTAATATAAATAAGGATAAACTTAATAGTAAGGAAGGGGGATTAATAATGCAAAAAGCAGTAGTTGTGGCAGAGATAAGGGAAAATGTTAAAAAGAAAGGAGCAAAAAAATTAAGAAAAGAGGGGTATGTGCCAGCGATAATTTATGGTAATAACATTGAAAATAAAAATATAAAATTAAAGAAAAATGATGTAGAAAGAATTTTAAATCATTATGAAGTAGGTTCAAGTGTTGAATTAAATATCGGAGATACAAAAACTTCTGTTATTATAAGAGATATACAACGTCATATAACTAAACAGAATATAATACATATAGATTTTCAAGAATTGGTTAAAGGAGAAAAAGTAAGAGTAAAAATACCAATACATATAGTAAATAAGACAGCTGTTGAAAGTAGTACATCAGTAGTGCAAGAACAGTTAAATGAAATAGAAATTCAGACTATACCTAAATATTTGCCACAAGTAGTTGAAGTTGATGCAGAAATTTTGAAAACAGCAGATGCAATAAAAGTAAGTGATTTAGATATTTATAAGAATGAAAATATAGAAGTACTGACAGAGCCAAATCAAATAATAGCAGTTCTTGCTAATACTACTAAACAGGAGGTAGTAGAAAAAGAGGAAGAGAGTTTGAGTGATTTATATT
The DNA here is from genome assembly GCF_900142285.1 of Caminicella sporogenes DSM 14501. NCBI lineage: Bacteria > Bacillati > Bacillota > Clostridia > Peptostreptococcales > Caminicellaceae > Caminicella > Caminicella sporogenes. The sequence goes on from NZ_FRAJ01000017.1 coordinate 54,427, forward strand.
AAAATATAATATATTAAAGCAGCATAGTAATAAGAATCTATGCTGTTTTTATTTTTTTGTATAAAAATATAGATATTGGAAATAATGATTAATGATGAATTTGACAAGTAGGAAGGAGGAATTAAAGTGTTAAAAGCAGTAGTTAATGCGGATATTAGAAGTAATGTAGGTTCAAATGAGAGCAATAGAATGAGAAATTCTGGATATATACCAGCAGTTTTATATGGATATAATGTTGAGTCTAGGAATATAAAAATAGATAAAAAAGAATTTAATAATATTTTAAGAAGTTATGGAACAAATACATTATTAAATTTAAAAATAGATGGAGAAGTTATAATTTCTATGATAAAGGAAATACAAAAGGATTCAATTGATAACAATATATTACATGTTGATTTTCAGGCAGTTTCAAATGATAAGCCAATTCATGTTACAGTGCCTCTTAAACTAGTAGATAAAGAGTTTATTAGAAGTAATCATACAGCTATTCAGCAGCAATTAAGGGAATTAAATATAGAATGTTTACCAAAAAATATTCCACAGAGTATTGAAATAAGCGTAAAAGATTTAGTACTTGGTCATCCAATAACTATTGGAGATTTAGAGTTTTCTGAAGAAATAACAGTTTTACATGAATCAAGTCAAGTAGTAGCTTCTTTAACTCATGGAGAAAGGGTTATAGATGATGAAAGAGAAGAAAATCTACAAGATATAACATATGAATAAAATTTCTATTTGACATAGTGAATTTTATATGATACAATACCAATTGTCGCTTGAAAGAGCAGCAAAATAAAAAGCTCTTGACAAGATAAAAAACATGTGGTAAATTATTAAAGGTCGATGAAATGAAAAAGTTGGACATTGAAAACTAAACAGTGTAAGGAAAAAAGCAGGTAACAGTAAAAGATTAAAAAGATTTACTGAAGCCTAAAACGAAGAGTCAGTTTTATTTTGAGAGTTTGATCCTGGCTCAGGATGAACGCTGGCGGCGTGCCTAACACATGCAAGTCGAGCGGAGCTTTAATCTTTACAGCTTAGCTGAAAAGATTAAAGCTTAGCGGCGGACGGGTGAGTAACGCGTGGGCAACCTGCCCTGTGCAGGGGGATAACACAACGAAAGGTGTGCTAATACCCCATAAGACTACGATGTCGCATGGC
>NZ_FRAJ01000018.1 GCF_900142285.1 Caminicella sporogenes DSM 14501
CACTCTATTATCCAGTTTTGAGAGAACAAACAAAAAGAGTTAAGAATTAAGAGTTAAAAGTTAAGAGTTATTAAAATAAAAAACTCTTAACTCTAAACTATTAACTCTTAACTGTCACGAAGTGACTAAGTCCGGTGACTATAGCGAAGGGGATACACCTGTTCCCATACCGAACACAGAAGTTAAGCCCTTCAGCGCCGATGGTACTTGGTGGGAGACCGCCTGGGAGAGTAGGTCGTTGCCGGTTATAAAAAATCCACTGGAGAATAAAAAATTCTTCAGTGGATTTTGTTTTTTGTTAAAATATGGCGAATATATATAGTATTATTTTGATAAATGGATAACTATATAATGTATATTAGTTAAAAGTATGCTACAAAATAAAACAAAATTAGATAAAATAGTACAAAAGTACCTATGTTTCGCTGAAGGGATTTTAGGTAATATATAGAATAAATATAAAAGAAAAATATAAAAGGAATGATGAATATATGTTTATAATAAAAATGGCATTAAAAATATTATTTTTGTTTTTTGTATGTGTGAGTATAATTTACTTAGAATGTTACATGTTGAGAAATACTGTTAAAGATATAAAGAATACTAAAAAAATCAAAAAAACTATATCTAGCAATAATAAGAAGAAAAATGAAAAGAAGTATTTAAAAATAGCAAAATAATATACATTTATTATAGATTATTTTTATTGTGTAAAGGTTCAAACATTTTTTATAAGAAAGTAAATATAATAACAATTAAAAATTGAGAATTATAAAAACTTTTAAAAATATGGAATTAAAAATCTGAGAATGTGCCTTTGGCGCATTTATTTTTTTCTAATATTTTCAAATTCATTTCAAAACTTGTTTTAAAATCAAATTAATGATAATATAATTTATTATATCTTAAAATAATTAATTGTCATATGTAAGCAAAAGGAGAATTAATATGGCTTTAATAGCAAAACAAACTTTAAGAAATAAAAATATTAGTTTTTGGAAGATATTATTGATGATAGTAATTACTGTTATAGTAATGAATGGCACATTAAGTTTATTTGCTCAATATGGACCTGTTTTTGGAAGTATAGCAGGATTAATTTCTCTGTTAATATGTGCACTTGTTTGTGGGATTATAATATATAAAGATTTAGCTTATTATAATTATAGAATAATTGATGATGAAATATTTTTAGAAAGAGTTATAGGTAGGTCAAACCATATTTTTTTTCATATAAATTTAAAGGATGTTAGATTTATAAAACCTTATAAAGAAGTAAGTTGGGATGAAAAAAATATAAAGAAATATAAATTTGTTGTAAATAAAGATAAAGATAACTGGTATGTTATAGAATTTTTTAAAGAAAAAAAGGTTTATAGGATTATATTAGAGCCTGATGAAAATTTTTTAAATGCAATGTTTGAAAATATAAAATTGGGTGCAAAATAGGGTTATTAGCAAAATTGCTAATAACCCTTACTATATTTTTAAAGTTTGTAAGTTTTTTTCTATATCATTTATAATTTCTTTTTTTACTGATTCTATATACTCTATATTTATGTCAAGTAAATTGGCAATTTCAATATTGCTTTTATACGGAGAATATAAGTAAATAAATTCTTTTAAAGTAGTTATGGTATTATTCTTCATTAGAAACCTCCTTTAATATAATATATAATGGAGACATACAAGTTAATAAAATTTTGAATGATAAAATAATCTTACTTATTGTTTATTATTCCCAATTCATAGAAAAAAATAAATAATATTGAATGAATTTACAATTTTTCAAAGAGAAAGAGGGATAAAAATTGGATAATCCAATTATTTTAAATAATTTAATAAAGATTTCTAAAAAGGATATGGTTTCTTTTCATGTTCCCGGACATAAAAATGGCAAGATTTTTGAGAAATATTATAGAAACTTTGTTAATAATATTAGCAAATTAGATACAACAGAAATTTATGGAAATGACAACCTTCATTTTCCAAAAGGTATGATAAAAGAAGCACAAGAAAAAGCAGCTAAATTTTATGGAGCTTATAATACTTTTTTTTTAATAAATGGAACTACATGTGGAATTTATGCAATGATTATGGCAGCAACAAATCCGGGTGATAAAATAATAGTAACTAGAGATTGTCATAGATCGGTTATAAATGCAATAATCCTTGGAGGTTTAGTTCCTGTATATGTTATGCCGCAAATAGATAATGAAAGGTTTTTAAGTATGGGTGTTACCCCTCATTCAATAGAAAGAGCATTAAAGGAAAATTCTGATGCAAAAGCAGTAGTAATAACTTATCCAAATTATTATGGAATATGTAGTGATATAAAAAAAATAGCTAATATAGTTCATAAATATAATAAGCTTTTACTTGTTGATGAAGCCCATGGAGCTCATTTAAAATTACACTATAAATTACCTATGTCATCTTTAGAGCTTGGTGCAGATATAGTTGTACAAAGCACTCATAAGACATTACCTTCTTTTACACAGAGTTCTTTACTTCATGTAAAATCAAAGAGAGTAGATTTAGATAAATTGAAATTTATGCTTTCTTTGAATCAAAGTAGTAGTCCGTCATACATTTTAATGACATCTTTAGATATGGCAATAACTATAGCAATGAAAGAAGGACAATTTTTAATGGACAAGCTTATTGACAATATAAATGAATTTGTAAATATGATAAATAATTTAGATGGTATTGATGTACTTTCTAAGGATATAAAAGGAAGCTATGGAGCATATGATTTAGATATAACTAAAATTACAATATCTATGAGGGATATAGGAATTGACGGAGTAACAGCAGAAGAAATACTTAGAAAAAAATATAATATTCAAGTTGAAATGGCTGATATGTTTAATATTTTAGCAGTGTCATCTATAGCTAATGAAAAAAATGATTTTGAAAGATTAAGTAAGGCTATTAAAAATATACATAGTAATAAGAAAATTACTCGCAAAAAGATTGAACTACCTGAATATAATTTTAAAAGCTATGAAATGAAGATTATTCCTAGAGAAGCTGTATACATGGAAAAAGAAAGTATACCGTTTACAGAAAGTAAAGGAAAAATTAGTGGGGAGTATATAATTCCCTATCCTCCTGGTATTCCTCTAATATGTCCGGGTGAAATTATTACTGAAGAAGTAATAGAGTACGTTAAAGTTTTAAAAAGCATTGGATTGAATATTATTGGAATGAGTGATGAAAAATTAGATACGATAAAAGTAATAATATAGAAAGAGGGATATAATGAAGGGAATATTTATAAGTTTTGAAGGACCTGATGGAGCAGGAAAAACTACTCAAATAAAACTATTAAAAGATTATTTAGAGAAAAAGGGATATGAAGTATTAGTTACTAGAGAACCGGGAGGAACGAACATAAGTGAACAAATTCGTTCAATTATATTAAATAAAAATAATATAGAAATGAATAATATAACTGAGGCTATGCTTTATGCAGCTTCGAGAGCTCAACATGTAAGTGAGCTTATAAAACCTTCCTTAGAAAAAGGAAAAATAATTATTTCTGATAGATTTGTAGATTCTAGTATAGTATATCAGGGAATAGGAAGAAATCTTGGAATAGATTTTGTTAAAAGTATAAATGATATGGCTATTCAGGGAATTATGCCACAGATAACTTTTTTACTTAAAATTTCTCCAAACGAAGGTTTGAAAAGGAGATTTTCTTCAGATGAATGTAATAGATTAGATATGGAAAAAGTTGAGTTTCATAATAAAGTTTATGAAGGTTATCTGGAGCTTGAAAGTCTTTATCCAGAAAGAATAGTAGGAATAGATGCTTCTAGAAGTATAGAAAAAGTACATGAGGAAATTATTAAAATTGTAGAAAAAAAGATATATAATGTTTAAATATTATTTATTGAGGATATATTTAAAAAAATTTTAAAGTGTGCATATTGAGGGGGAAATTTTTTATGAAACTAGTAATTGCTATTATTCATGATGAAGATTCTCATGAATTAATAGAAAAATTAACAGAAAAAAATTATGGAGTTACTAAATTAGCATCAACAGGTGGATTTTTAAAGTCTGGCAATACAACGTTATTAGTGGGAACGCAGAAAGAAAAAGTTGATGAAGTTATATCTATTATTAAAGATGTATGCAGAACTAGAAAGGAAATTACTACTACATCGCCAATGATAGCAGACAATAGTGGGTTTATGTCTATACCTATTGAAATAACAATAGGAGGGGCTACTATTTTTGTTGTAGATATAGAGAGATTTGAAAAAGTATAGAAAGGATTTAAAAAATGAGTTTTAATGATATAATTGGGCACGACAATATAATAAAGTTTTTGAAAACAGCTATAACAAATAATAAATTAGCTCATGCCTATGTATTTGATGGTATAGATGGTGTAGGAAAAATGCTAACAGCAAAAGAGTTTGCTAAAGCAATAAATTGTAAAAATAATTTAAATGATGCATGTGAAATTTGCAGTTCATGTATAAAGATAAACAATAATAATCATCCTGATATAAATATTATAGTACCCGATGGGAATAGTATAAAAAATAGGCAAATTGAAGAATTTCAAAACGAAATTCTTTTAAAACCTTATGAAAGTGAAAAGAAGATATTTATTATACAGAATGCAGAAACTATGACTGTGAGTGCACAAAACAGATTATTAAAGATATTAGAAGAGCCACCTGAATATGGCATTATAATACTTATAACAGAGAATATTTATAATTTACTTCCAACTATTAAATCCAGATGTCAAATTATAAAATTTCATAGGATACCAAAAAAATATATAGAAAATTTTTTAGAAAATAATTATAATATTGAAAAAATAGATAGTAAACTGTTAGCTGGATTTTCAGATGGTTCTATAGGAAGAGCAGTAGAACTTTGCATTTCTGAAGAATTTAAAGATAGAAGAGAAACCACTATAGAAGTGATAGATGAAATAGTACGAGGAGACAAATTAAAACTATTAGATTATGTAAAATTTTTTGAAGACAATAAAGAATATATAGACCAAATATTAGATTTTTTTTCTATTTGGTTTAGGGACATGCTTTTGCTTTTAGAAACTAATGAAGATAGTTATGTGTTAAATATTGATAAAATAAATTATTTGAAAATTCATGGAAGTATTGTGGAATATGAAAAAATACCCAAAGCTATAGAGATAATAGAAGAGACAAGAAAAAATATAAAAGCAAACGTGAATTTTGGATTGTGTATAGAGATGCTGCTACTTAATTTACAGGAGGTTTAGATTATGGTAAAAGTTATAGGAGTTAGATTTAAAAAAGCCGGGAAAATATATTATTTTGACCCAGATGGTATAGATATTGAAAAGGGACAAAATGTAATTGTTGAAACGTCTAGAGGGATAGAATTTGGAGAAGTTGTAGTAGGACCTAAAGATGTAGATGAAGAATCAATAGTTTCACCACTGAAAAAAGTGCTAAGAATAGCTACTTTAGAAGATAAAATAAAGGCAAAAGAAAATAAAGAAAAGGAAAAAGAGGCTTTTGATATATGTTTAAAAAAGATAGAAGAACATGGATTGGAAATGAAGTTAATTGATGTAGAATATACATTTGATAACAATAAAGTTATTTTTTATTTTACAGCAGATGGCAGAATAGATTTTAGAGAATTAGTTAAAGATTTAGCAGCAATTTTTAGAACTAGAATAGAGCTTAGGCAAATTGGCGTTAGAGATGAAACTAAAATGCTTGGTGGAATAGGACCATGTGGGAGAACTTTGTGCTGTTGTACTTGGCTTGGAGAATTTGAACCAGTTTCTATAAAAATGGCTAAAGATCAAAATCTTTCATTAAATCCATCTAAGATTTCAGGAATATGTGGAAGATTGTTGTGCTGTTTAAGATATGAACAAGATAGTTATAAACAACTTAAAAAAGGACTTCCTAACGCCGGAGAAAAAGTAAATACTCCTGATGGAAAGGGAATAGTAATTGAGAATAATGTATTGCGTGAATCAGTAAAAGTTAGATTAATTAATAATGAAAATGAAGAAACGGGTGAATTAGATTTAAGTGATGATATATATATTTATCATAAAGGCGAAATTGAGCGAATAGAAGCAAATGAAGAATTAGGTTTAGATAATGAAGAAGATAATGAAAGTGAAGCAGATGAAGAAATTTTACTAGATGAAAATTTATTAGATGATGAAGTTACAACTGAATAATAATAAATTTTTATATAAATGGATATAATGAATAAATGAAGGCTTGAAATTTATTGAATTTGGAGGTGATATAATATGGCATATTATATTAATGACAATTGTATTAGTTGTGGTGCATGTGAGCCAGAATGTCCAGTAAATGCAATTAGTGCTGGAGATGATAAGTATATAATAGATGCAAATACTTGTATTGATTGCGGTGCATGTGCCAATGTATGTCCTGTAGATGCTCCAAATCCAGAATAATTTAGATAGTAGACAAAACCCCATAAATAGGGGTTTTTTCTTTATATGAAAAATTAGATATTTTTATAAGAAATTATACTGCTTTAAAATAGTTTAGATTCTAATGAAAAAAAGAATATAGTATAATAATATAAAATGATTAAAAGCAGTGAACAAACTAATAGGGAGAGATAAAATTTGGAATACAATATATTAAGAGATAATGAAAGAATAGATGATTTACAATGTAAAGGATTAAAGATTATTCAAAATCCAAAAGGTTTTTGTTTTGGAATGGATGCTGTGCTTTTAAGCAATTTTTGCGAAATTAAAAAAGGTGCTACAGTTGTAGATTTAGGAACTGGAACGGGGATAATTCCTATACTTATAGCAGGAAAAAGTAATGCAGGTAAGATATATGGTATAGAAATACAAAGTCAAATTGCAGATATGGCAAAGAGGAGTGTAAAACTTAATAATTTAGAAAATAAGATAGAAATATTAAATGTAGATTTAAAAAGAGCAGATAAGATTATAAATGTTAATTCTGTAGATGTTGTGACATCTAATCCACCTTATATGAATGCAGGTGGAGGCATAAAGAATCCAGAAGATATGAAGGCCATTTCAAGACATGAGATAAAGTGTACATTAGAAGATGTTATATCTATGGCAAGTAGATTACTTAAACATAATGGACATTTTTATTTAGTACATAGACCACATAGATTAGTAGATATAATATATTTATGTAGGCAGTATAAACTTGAACCAAAGAAGATAAGATTTATACATCCAAGTAAAAATAAAAAGCCAAATTTGTTGCTTTTAAAGTGCATTAAAGCAGCAAGGCCAGAGCTTAAATTTTTAGAACCGTTATATGTGTATAAAGAAGATGGAAGTTATACTGATGAAATTTATAAAATATATAGTAGAGAAAGTATAGAAGTATAACAAAAGAGGAGCAGAGAATATGAAAGAAATAAAAGGGAAACTTTATATTTGTCCAACGCCTATAGGGAATTTAGAGGATATAACTATAAGAACTTTAAATATACTAAAGAAAGTTGATTTAATAGCTGCTGAAGATACAAGACATACAATTAAATTATTAAATCATTATGATATAAAGAAACCATTGGTAAGTTATCATGAACATAATAAAGATAAAAGAGGACAGGAACTTATTGAAAAATTAAAAGAAGGACAAAATATTGCTTTGGTAAGTGATGCTGGAATGCCCGGTATATCTGACCCGGGTGAAGATTTAGTAAAATTATGTATAGAAAATAATATTTCTTTAGAAGTATTGCCGGGAGCAAGTGCTATAATAACTGCATTGGTAATATCTGGACTTTCAACTAAAAAATTTGCATTTGAAGGATTTTTAGATAGAAATAAGAAAAAAAGAAGGGAAAGGCTCAAAGAGATAAAAAAAGATGATAGAACTTTAGTATTTTATGAATCACCCCATAGATTGTTAGATTGTTTAAATGATATGATGGATATATTAGATGATAGACAAATTGTAATAGCTAGAGAACTTACAAAAAAGTATGAAGAAGTTTTACGTGGAAGTATTTCTGATATATTAAATCATTTTAAGGCAAAACAGCCAAAAGGAGAGTTTGTAATTTTAGTAGAAGGAAATTATGATGAAAAAGGCAGAAGCGATATTTGGGAAAAAATTTCTATTAAAGAACATATAATTTTATATATAAATAAAGGAATGAAAAAGAAAGAAGCAATAAAAAAGGTAGCAGAAGATAGAAAAATTCCTAAAAGAGAAGTATATAAATACAGCGTAGATATTTAGTTATTTGTGAATATATATTTTTTTAATTGGAAATTTAGTATTGAAAATTGTTTTGTTTTGAGGAATGAATATTTTTGATTGCGAAAAATTTATATTATTTATATAGAGGTGGTTATATTGAGATATAATAAAGATATGACGATTTCTGAAATCGTTTTCAGTGATTTTAAAACTATAGAAGTTTTTAAAAAATATGGGCTTAGTTGTTTGAGGTGTTTAGGAGCAGAAACAGAAACTCTTGAAGAAATTGCTAGGATAAATGAAATAAATTTAAACAAGATGATTGAAGATTTGAATAATGTGGGAAGAGAAAATGCTTGTGTTTAAACACAAGCATTTAAAGTAATCCCTCAATTTCTTTAATGCAACTTGGACAGATATTTTTTCCCTTGTAGTTTATATTGTCCTTTGCTTGACCACAGAAAATACAGGCTGGTTCATATTTTTTTAGAATTATTTGTGAACCATCGACAAAAATTTCAAGAGCATCTTTTTCTCCAATGTTTAAAGTTCTTCTTAATTCTATTGGGATTACAACTCTTCCAAGTTCATCAACTTTTCTTACTATTCCAGTAGATTTCATTTTAACATCCTCCTCTAGACAAATTTCGACAACTTTCTTCACATTAAATAATACCAGAGCTACCAATAAAAGTCAATACATATTCTAAAAAAATATTTATATTAAAAAATGTATTATTTTAAAAGGAATAAAGATAAAAAAGTTAGATTTTATATAAACTTAAGAAATTATTAAAAAAGGAAAATCAATGTGAATGATTTTCCTTTTTAGGCTTAAATGACTCTTTTCTTTTTAGGAGATATTTTTTCATATATATTTTTAATAAACAATCCTACTTGAATAATAGCAGCTATACCAGTTATTAAATCGCCGGTATCTTCTAAAGAAGCAGCTGCAACTTCGCTTTTTTGAGCTATGGCATCAATAGTACCTCTTACCATTTGTACATCATGAGATACTTCACCAGTAATTTCATCTAAATTTTTTGCTATGGAAGGCATTTCATTTAATGTCATTTCTATATTTTCTTTATTAACAGAAATTATTTCCTGTATCTCTTTCATAGTAAAGTAAAATTTTCTTAATACAAGTATAAGATAAATTATAAGAGTAACTAAAGCTCCCCACAATATAATTAAACCTAAATCGGTAAGATTAATAGTTATCTGACTCATAATATCACTCCATATCTTTTTGTCTTTGGCTACATAAAATTCTATAAATAATGTCTGATTTCCTTCTTTTTTTAAATATTTTCTTCATTTTTTTCCTTTGCCTCATTTTCTTTAATATTGTCAACTTCAATTAATCCATCAGACACTAAGTCTTTACTATAAGTTATTTTACCAAGATTAGTTTGTATTTCTTCTTTTTCTTTTCTGAAAAAGTTTTTTTCTGCAATTTCATTTTTCAGTTGTAGTATAGATTGTCGTATATCTTCATTAATTTTATTTTTAACTTCTAAAAGTTCTTTTTCTATATTGTTTTTTAATTCATCTGCACTACTATAAATTTTTTTACGAGTATTTTTGCCGGAGTCAGGGGCGATTAAAATTCCAAGAGCTCCACCTATAATTCCACCAAGTAGAGTTCCTATAACAGCTCCGGTAGTAAATCCTCTGTTAAAATTCATTTTAGCTTCTATTTCTCTTTTTCTTTGACTCAAAAACATAATTTAGCACCTCCAAGATTAATTATTGTACATTTTACCCTAAATTTCAGAGAACAAAACATATAATTAATATGTATTTATAATAATATATGCACATGCTATAAAATTAAGTAATTCAATGTGAAATTTATAATAATCATTATAAAGATTGTAAAGATATTTTTAAAAATAAAAAATAAATCCCATATAGATTAGGATAAAAAAATTTATCTATAAGGGATTTTTGTTGCAATTAATTTATCATGTATTAAATATTTGGATAGCCTACTTTAAATTTTTTATCATTTATTTTTATACTTCTTGCTTCTATGAACATGGATGAGTTTTTTAATTCTAAAGCAAAATTAGGAAGAGATACATCTTCGGCTTTTAATTCTTCGATATCGGAGACATCAGCATTTGCAAATTCACCTATTCCATTTTCATAATAGCCTATTGAAGTTAATTTGGTACAGTCAAAATAAGCTTTTTTTACTAAATTGGTATTTTCATTTACAAAGTAAAAAGAAAAAACTTCTTCAAATACAACTTTATATTCATCACAAGAATCTGGGTTTTCTTTTTTTATATCTATTGAAATCATATCTTTAGGAATATTTATATCCATTTTTTTTATTATACTTTGACTTAAATTGTTTAATAGAGGTTTTAACTTAGATGTACTCATAATTTATCCCGTCCTTCATTTATAAAATGCTTCTTTCTATTTTTATCATAATTAAAACAATAATTCAATAGAAATATATAGTATACGATAATACTTAAAGTGGAGGAAGTATATAAATGATAAACACTATATGGTTTTTTATGATTATTATAGGTATATTTATAGCTGTGATAAATGGAAAGTTAGAAGTTATTAATAAAGTCATAATAGAAAATACAGGTGATGCTGTCACATTTGCAATTGGACTTACAGGAATAATGGCAACATGGCTTGGGCTTATGAAAATAGCTGAAAAATCGGGATTGATAGAGAGTATAGGAAAAAGTTTTAGTAAATTAATGAAATATATTTTTCCAGATGTACCATTTAGTCATCCAGCAATAACAGCTATGATAATGAATATGGTTGCAAATATGTTTGGAGCAGGGAATTCAGCTACAGCTTTAGGACTTAAAGCTATGGAAGAACTTCAAAAACTTAATACTAAAAAAGATACAGCAACAGATGCTATGATTATGTTTTTAGTGATAAATATGTCATCTATTCAGCTCATACCACTGGCTGTATTAAAGATAAGGGCAGATGCAAATTCTGTAAATCCTACAGAAATAATAGGTCCTACTTTAATAGCTACTTTTATATCTACATTAATAGGAATATTTGTATGTAAAATATTTGAAAGGAAGTAGTTATAATGGATAAAATTTTAAATATTATATCTATATGTTCGATTCCAGCAATGATTACTATAATAATATTTCATGGCTATATAAAAGGAGTAAATTTATATGATGCATTTGTAGAAGGAGCATCAGAAGGATTTAAAACTTCAGTTAAGATTATGCCTTATCTAGTAGCTATATTTATAGCAATAGGTATATTTAAAGAATCAGGTGCGCTTGAAATTTTTTCAAATATATTGTTACTACCCGGAAGGATTATAGGAATTCCAAAAGAAATTATTCCACTTGTAATATTAAAACCAATATCGGGTAGTGGTTCTTTAGCTATGGTAAAAGATATAGTAAATACATATGGAGCAGATTCCTTTATAGGCAGAGTAGCTTCAACAATGATGGGGTCATCTGAAACGATATTTTATACAATGGCACTGTATTTTGGAGCTATAGGAATAAAAAATTCAAGGCACACTTTGGTTTGTGGGCTTATAGCTCATTTAGCAGGGGTTGTTTCAGCAGTAATGATATGTAAAATAATTTTTTGATTTTCTTGACAAAAACGTATATTTTATAATATCCTTATACATAATAAGATAGATAGAAAAACGGTTGACTTTAAGAACTTTAAAGATTTAACATAAAAATATGAATTTTACAATTTGAAAATTTATAATTGAAAACAGTGAAGATGGGAAGAGTAAATATATCATCTTAGTTACAGAGAGCCGGATTAGGTGAAAGCCGGTACTGAGGGATATATTGAAGATGGACCCTGAACTGCCTGATTGAAATAATAGTAGGTCAGGTCGGATTTGCATCCGTTATAAGTGCAAGGTGATTATTAGTCACTTAGTGAGGTCATTATGGCGACATAATGACAAATTAGGGTGGTAACGCGAGATAATCCTCGTCCCTTTTTAAGAGGGGCGGGGTTTTTATTATTGTTAAAAGATAGAAGGAGGAATGATAAATATGAGTAAAGGAACGTATTATATTACAACCCCTATATATTATCCAAGTTCTAAACTGCATATAGGACATACTTATACAACTGTGGCTGCTGATGCCATGGCAAGATTTAAAAGAGCTATTGGCTATGATGTAAAGTTTTTAACTGGAACAGATGAACATGGACAAAAAATAGAAAGAGTAGCAAAAGAACATGGAATGAAGCCGAAAGAATATTTAGATAAAATAGTTGCTGAAATAAAAGAACTTTGGAAGACTATGGAGATTTCATATGATATTTTTATTAGAACTACAGATGAGTATCATGAAAGAAGAGTTCAAAAGATATTCCAAAAGCTTTATGACAAGGGAGATATATACAAAAGTGAATATGAAGGATGGTATTGTACTCCATGTGAATCTTTTTGGACTGAAACTCAATTAGTAGATGGGAAATGTCCTGATTGTGGAAGAGAAGTAGAACTTACGAAAGAAGAAGCATATTTCTTTAAATTGTCAAAATATCAAGAAAGACTTCTTAAACTATTTGAAGAAAATCCAGAAATATTAGAACCTGCTTCAAGAAGAAATGAGATGATAAATAACTTTTTAAAGCCGGGTCTTGAAGATTTGTGTATAACTAGAACATCTTTCGACTGGGGTATTCCTGTACCATTTGATAAAAAGCACGTTATTTATGTATGGCTTGATGCACTTAGCAATTATATTACTGCATTAGGCTATCCGGAAAATGAAGAAGGGGATTATGCTAAATATTGGCCGGCAGATGTGCATTTAGTAGGTAAAGAAATAGTTAGATTTCATACTATCATATGGTATGCTTTACTTATGGCTTTAGATATTTCGCTACCTAAAAAAGTATTTGGACATGGATGGATATTACTTGAAGGAGGAAAGATGTCTAAATCTAAGGGAAATGTAGTAGACCCTGTTGTACTTGTAAAAAGATATGGAGTAGATGCCATTAAATATTTCCTTCTTCGTGAATATTCATTTGGACAAGATGGTGTATTTACAAATGAAGTTCTTTTAAACAGAATAAATTCGGACCTTGCTAATGACCTTGGAAATCTTGTCAGCAGAACAGTTGCAATGATAGATAAATATAATGGTGGAATAGTGCCTGAGCCAAAAAAAGAAGGACAATTTGACCAAGACCTTAAAAATATAGCTGCTAGTGCTTGGGCTAAAGTAGAAGAAAAAATGAATAAATTTGATTTTAGTAATGCATTAGAAGAAATATGGAAAGTCGTTAGAAGAACAAACAAATATATAGATGAAACTACTCCATGGATATTAGCTAAAGATGAAGAAAATAAGGATAGACTTGATACAGTACTTTATAATTTAGCAGAATCTATAAGAATAATTTCAGTACTCATACAGCCTTTTATGGATAGTACAGCAAGGAAGATTTGGGTACAGCTTGGAATAGATGAAGGGCAAGGAACAAGTTGGGAAGATGTTATGGAATTTGGAAAACTTGAAACAGGTATCAAAGTACATAAGGGAGAACCTTTATTCCCACGTATAGATGTAAAAAAAGAATTAGAAGAATTAGCTAAGGAACAAGAAAAAAATATTAAAAAGGAAGAAAAAAAGAATAAAAAAGAAAAGTCAGAAGAAAAAAGTGAAATTACTATAGATGACTTCTTTAAGGTAGATATGAAAGTTGCAGAGATAGTTGAAGCAGAAAAACATCCAAATGCTGATAAATTGTTAGTTTTACAGCTTAAAGTTGGAAAGGAAAAAAGACAGGTAGTATCAGGTATAGCTAAACATTATAAGCCAGAAGATTTAATAGGAAAGAAAGTTATATTGGTAGCTAATTTAAAACCTGTTAAGCTTAGAGGTATTAAATCTGAAGGAATGATTTTAGCTGCTGATAATGGAGAAAAACTTACTTTAGTTACAGCAGATATTGAAAGTGGAAGTACAGTAAGTTAGTATAATTTTATGTTAAAAATAAGAAGGCAGGTACAAAAGTACCTGCTTTAAATTATTTATAAAATTTAGTTTGTTTTTAAGTGCAGATTAACTTATTTTAATTGATGATTTTTTCGATACATATAAAAATCTATTTACTATTATTATTAGTACGGCAATATACAAAAATAATGTATCTATAGAATAATAGTCTGATATAAAACCAAAGATTGGAGCAAAGAATACTGTAAAAAGAGCTCTTAATTGACTGTCAACAGATAATACAGTAGCTCTTTGAGTTTTTTTCATGTAGTCGCCGCAAACATCTACGAATATAGGTCGTCTAGCATCTTTTAAAACATATAGTATAAAAAACAAGCTTATAATTACTATTGTAGTATTATTTTTTATTGCAATTGAAAGAAATAACAGCAGCATAGCCATAATATCAAAAGAAATGACCATTAGTTTATTAGAGGGAACCATTTTGTTAAGTCTGTAAATATTTTTTGATGCCATAGAGCTAAAAATGTAAAATATTCCATAAGTAATACCTAAATATATTTTTACTATTTTATTTCCATCTAAGCCGGTAATTATCGAAGCTGTATTAGTTAATATGACTAATTTTAAAATAGGCTGAATATAGTCTTTAATAGTTTTAAAGATACTGTCATATAGAGCTGAACTTATAAGCAGTTTTTTTAAATTTTTATTGTGAAAAATGCTTTTTAACTGAAATATGCTTTCTTTAAAAAATTTTTTTATATTTAAATCATTATTTCTTTTTTCATCTAAACTATTTGGATATGACCATATCAACATGAAGTCTAAAATATATGGAATGATGCAAATTAAAAATATCCATCTTGAACTAGGTAAATTTAAAACAAATATAATAGATAAAAATGCTGAAACAGCTGAGCCGAGCAGAGAAAATGACCTCGTTCTTCCATATACGAAAGTTTTATGTTCAAACCATCCTCTTTGTTCAAGATAAGAATAAATCATTGCCTTGTGAGTTCCAGAGCGAAAAGCCTCGCCTAGTCCAAAAAATATCATACCTAAAGCTAAAATAAAAAAGTTTTTACCTGTGAAGAAAAACAAAAAAGAAATTATATAAAATGAAAAACAAAGCATAAGTTCTTTTTTCTTTCCATAATTATCGGCAAATATACCAGATGGTATTTCAAATATATAAGTTACTATTTCTCTAATTGAAAATAAAATACCTATTTTGAAAAGATTAGAATTTGTAATGTTCAAAAGATAAATCAAAAGATAAGGTTCAAAAAATTTAAGATTTTTAAGAAAACCATAAAAACAAAATTTCCATATTTGTTTATCATTTTTAATATTTTCATATATCTGCGACATTATAGTCCTCCCGTATATATTTTATACTTTAATTATAATATACTTGTTAAAATCAATTAATACTGTTGATTTACAAAAATACAATTTTATTGTTTTTTAGTTCTTTACTACATGTTGACTATTGGCTCGCTAAAAATTATATATTTTGGTAAAATATCATAAAGAGAATATTTTTAAAATAGTATTAAGGAGGAAGATAAAATGTTGTTTGATTCACATACACATTTAGACGATAGAAAATTTGACAAGGATAGAGATGATGTAATAAAGAGAGCTAAAGAAAATGGAATATCTTATATAATGAATCCGGGAGCAGATTATGAAAGCTCAGTTAGAGCTGTTGAACTTGCAGATAAATATGACATGGTTTATGCAGCTGTTGGAATACATCCACATGATGCAAAAACTATGGATGAAATGATGCTTGAGCTCTTAAAAGCTATGACAAAAAAGCCAAAAGTAATGGCTATAGGAGAAATAGGATTAGATTATCATTATGATTATTCACCAAGGGAAGTACAGAAAAAATGGTTTAGGGAGCAAATAAGACTTGCAAAAGAAGTAAAACTTCCAATTATTATCCATGACAGAGAAGCCAATAATGATGTAATGAAAATATTAAAAGAAGAAAATGCTTTTGAAAATGGGGTTTTACTTCATTGCTATTCAGGAAGTGCTGAGCTTGCCAAAGAATATATTAAATTGGGAGCATATATATCTATTGCAGGTCCTATAACATTTAAAAATGCAAGAAAAGCTGTAGAAGTTGTACAAACTGTACCAATAGAATATTTAATGATAGAAACTGATGCACCTTATCTTACACCTGTGCCATACAGAGGAAAAAGAAATGAAACTAGTTATGTAAGATTTATTGCAGAAAAGATAGCAGAGATAAAGGGTATTTCTTTTGAAGAAGTAGCACAAAAGACTACTGAAAATGCAAAAAAATATTTTGGAATAAAATAAGTCGAAAAGAGAAAATTTCCCGGGAAATATATAGAAAAAAGTAGAGAAATATGATGGATTTTCTTTACTGAATACTGCTCACAAAATATGTCAATAATAGCATAATATAAAAAGACATGAATATAATTGACATTAGGGGTTTTTTGATATAGACTATTGAAGATAAAAGATACAATTTTCTAAAACCCCCACTTAAATAAAAGGTGGGGGTTAAATTTGGTAAACCCCTAAAATTATATAGATACTTTAAGGAGGAATAAAAATGGAGTTTAAGATTAAGCTTCAGGAAATTATTAAAAACAAAAAAATAATGATGATTGTCGCTATTATGCTATTGTTGAGTATTTTTGTGATAGGTTTTGCTTTTAGAAAGGAAATAACAATAGTAGATGGGGATAAGAAAATAACTATTAAGACAGTAGCTTTTAATGTAAGTGGTGTATTAAAAAAGGCAGGAATTACTTTGAAAGAACAGGATAAGCTGAGTATAGATAGTAATGCTAAACTTAAAAATGGGATGGTTATAGAAATTAAGAGGGCTTTTCCCGTAAAAATAAAGGTTGATGGAAAAGAGCTTGATGTACTTACTGCAAACAACTTGGTAAAAGATATTTTAAAGCAGTATAATATAAAATTAGGTGAAAAAGATAGAACACAGCCTTCTTTAGAAAGCAATGTTACTGCTAATGATATTATAAATGTTATAAGATGTGAGGAAAAAATAGTAAGAGAAGAAATGGAAATACCATATAAAACAGTTATAAAGTATAATGACAGTATTGAGGCAGGAAAGACTAAAAGACTTCAAAATGGTAAAAATGGCAAAAAAGAAGTAGAATACAAAGTAGTTTATGAAAATGGGGAAGAAGTGGCAAGAGAAGTTGTAAGTGAGAAAGTTATAAAAAAGCCTGTAGATGAGATTATTGAAAAAGGTTCTGAAAAATATTTTGTTGCATCTAGGGGAAAAGTTATAAGATATAAGAAAGTCCTTATAATGCAGTCTACAGCTTACGATTTATCATATCAAAGTACGGGTAAACGTCCAGACCATCCTGAATATGGCATCACATATACGGGAACTAGAGTAAGACATGGAGTTGTCGCAGTAGACCCTAGAGTGATACCACTTGGTTCTAAGCTTTATATAGAATCTTTAGATGGTTCTAAGGATTATGGATTTGCTTCTGCTGAAGATACTGGCAGTGCTATTAAAGGGAAAAAAATAGATTTGTTCTTTGAAGATCATAGGGCGGCAATGAGATATGGAAGAAGAAAGGTTAGAGTATATATTTTAGAATAGAGAAAAAAGGAGTTTGAGTATGGTAATAAAGGAAGTCATAGTAGTTGAAGGAAAAGATGATGCTTCTGCTGTTAAAAAAGCAGTTGAAGCTGAGGTAATTATTACTCGCGGATTTGCAATAACGAAAGAGACATTAAAGAGGATAGAAACTGCACAGAAGAGGAAAGGTGTTATAATATTTACTGACCCAGATTTTGCAGGAGAAAAAATTAGAAAAACTATATCAAATAAAATTAAAGGATGTAAACATGCTTTTCTGCCTAGAGAAGAAGCCACTAAGAATAATGATATAGGTATAGAAAATGCTTCACCTGAAAACATTAGAGCAGCACTTTTTAAAGTGAGAAGTCTTGTAAGTGAGAAAAGGCAGGAGTTTACTAATGCCGATTTAATATTAAATGATTTAAATGGTTCTGAAAATGCTTCAAAGAGAAGAGATAAACTAGGCAAAATACTTGGAATAGGTTATGGCAATTCTAAACAGTTTTTAAATAGATTAAATAATTATGGCATTACTAGGGAAGAATTTGAAGATGCATTAAAAAAACTATAGAAAAGTAGGGATAAGATGGAAAAATTAGTTTCTCCTAAAAAAACTAAAGAAATAGTAAAAAAATACGGATTTCAATTTTCAAAGAGTTTAGGACAGAATTTTTTAATAGATGAAAATATAATATATAAAATAATAGATGGAGCACAGATAGGTAAAGAAGATGTAGTTATTGAAGTAGGACCCGGAATAGGAACTCTTACTCAATATCTGGCAGAAAGAGCTAAAAAAGTTTTAGCTATAGAGATAGATAAAAATTTAATACCTATACTAGAAGGGGAAACTTTAAAAGGTTATGAAAATGTAGAAGTAGTTAATGCTGATGTATTAAAAGTGGATATTATTAAATTAATATATGAAAAATTAGACGGACAAAAAGTAAAAGTAGTTGCTAATTTACCATATTATGTAACAACTCCTATTATTATGAGATTTTTAGAAGAAGAAATACCTGTAAAAGATATAGTAGTAATGGTTCAAAAAGAAGTTGCAGATAGAATGCAGGCCAGGCCTAATACTAAGGATTATGGAGCGCTTACAGTTGCAGTACAGTATTACTGTAAGCCTCATGTTATAACTAAAGTTCCGAGGTCTGTATTTATACCTCAACCAAAAGTAGAATCTACAGTAATAAGATTAAAAGTTTTAGATAAACCTAAAGTAGAAGTAGAAGATAGAGAAATTTTTTTCAAAGTAGTTAAGGCTTCTTTTGCAAAGAGAAGAAAAACTCTTCTTAATTCACTTTCAATGAGCAGTTTAGGTTTAGATAAAGAAGAAATTAAGAAAGTTTTGTCTATGAGTAGTATAAGTGAAAAGAGAAGGGCTGAAAGTTTAACTATACAAGAATTTGCAGTATTGGCAAATAATATAGCTGCAATAAAAAAGTCGATTTAATAATTAAAAATTAAGAAAATTTGTAGAGTTGACTAAAAAAGCGTCTTTAAAGACGCTTTTTTTTTAAAAATTAATAAATGAAGAGGAAAGATAAGACATGTGTAGAATATGTTAGTTATAAAATTAATTCAAATTATTTACAGGTGAGGTTAAAAAATGATTATAAAGTTTCAAATTATAGGTGTTATTTTGATAATTATGATTATAATAGTAAGAGAATTTAAAAAATATAAAAGAAGAGATAGTATAATTGTAAAATCAATAAAAAGGATTAATCATGTATATTTTTTTATATCTTTAGCTTTTTTTGTATTTGTATTTTTTTATTTTGAGATTTTTTTAGCTTATTTTTTAAAAGCACATAGGCTTTTAGTTCCAAAATATTTAAATAAATGGTATGAAATATTATTTAGATATGAATATCTGGAAGTTATAAAAAATAATTTTAAGCAAAAAGAAATGATTAAAGAATATTGTATAATAAATTGGTATTTACAAATGGGTTTGGTATATTTTTTTAGTGGAATTACATATGGATTAGTAGCAGTAGATTATATGTTAAGATTATTTGAAGGAAATATATTATATAAAGATAAAATATATACTTATAATGGAAGTTATGATTTAAATAGATTGATAGATTATAGTTGGAATTTAAACGAAAAAAAGACTAAAAAAGAAAATATAAAGTATTATGATTTAAAACTTAAAATAGCAAATAAGAAATTAAATAAATGGTTTACTGGGGAGGATACAAAGACAGTTTATATTGAAATAAATTGTGATGATAAAGAAAAGGTTGAAAACTTCCTTAAGGGACTAAATATAAAAAAAGCATATTAAAATAAGAAAATAAGCTTGAAAACTGTAATTAATAAAACGTCGATTGACGTTTTTATTTTTTTAAACAAGTTTTTTATTGCAAGTTGTGAACTATTTGATTTCTGTTACATATATATAGTATTAAATGGGGTTTTAGAAAGGAGGCATATAATGGTTGACAATAAGAGGTACAAAAGATATTTTATAATATTAGAAAATGAGGATGCGGGATTTGGAAAAGAGGATAAAAAAGTTCCAAAGGGATATGCCAAAATAGAAGTGAGAAATGGTAAAGGTATACTGAATGTTTACGTACAAGACCTTAAATATTTCGAAGATGGAAAATACATTTATAGGAGTTATTTGATAAGTACCAAAGAAAAGATATATGTAGATGCAGGTTCACTTATGATTGATGATAAGGGTAAGGGAGAGCTAAATTGGAAGCTTGATCCAAGTAATATTCAGGGAACAGGTAAGGATATAGACGCGTTTGATGTTATAGCTGTTGTGGCTTGGCCAATGAAAAAAGAAGCTAGAGATGAAGGGATAGAGGCACCTTTAGCTGGATATATGAATAAACAAAAGGTAGAATGGAAATCGATATTAGAATTAGATAACAGAGAAAATATGGATAATGGAAAAGATGAAAATAAAGAGGAAAAACCAGAAACTCAAGAGGTAAGTGAAATAGACGAAGATGAGGAACTTGATGGAGAATACAAGGAAAAGTATGAGGAAATAATGAAAACAATAGAAGAAGGAGCAAAAGAATTTTATGGACCAAAAATAGAAGAAATGAATATACAAGAAGATAGAAGTACAAATGAAATGATAGAAGAAGTAGAAAATGAATCCATAAAAGAAGTGGAATTTGAAGAAAAAGAAGTAGATAGAGAGGAAAAAGAAAAAATAGAGGAAAAAACTGAAAAGGAAGAAGTAAAAGAAAGAAAAATAGAGGAATTAGAAGAGTCTAATATAGAAAATTATAAGAAAACAGACGATTACGATGTAGGAAAATGTGAAGAATATGAATATGAGCAAGTAAAAGAAGCAGAAGAAATAAAAGAAAATGAAAATGTAAAGGAAGAAAATGAAAATATATTAGAAAGAGAAAATGATGATTTAGCAGGAGTTAAAGAAAAAAATTACAGACCTTATAAAAAAGGACATAAGAATATATATAATAAAGAGCATAAAAGAGTATATAAATATATAAGAGATGCACTTAAATACTATAAACCTATAAAGCCTTTTGAGAGAAATATAGGAAATTGCAGATGGTGGAAAATATCTTATAATGAAGAAAATGTATATAGGAATTTCATACCATTTTTTGGATATGTACTTAATATGTATTATTACAATCCTTATATTTCATATATGGATAATTGTAGTGATTTAATGAATAAATACGGTCACTATATTTTTGGTATATGTTATGATAATTATAATGAACCTAAATATTATGTCTATGGAATTCCGGGAAGATATATGTTTAAAGAGCAACCATTTAGAGGAATTACAGGTTTTGTATATTGGCATCCATTAGAAGATAAGAAAGCTGAAAAAGGGGATTACGGATACTGGCTACTTTATATAGATGCTAAAACAGGAAATATATTATTTCCTTTGAGACCGACTATTCCTCCAATGTATTAAAAAGACAAAGCACACCGATAATATATTATTTCGGTGTGCTTTTTAAAATTTTAAAAACTTATTTAACCAAATCATAATTCCATTTTTCAATTCCACCTATAAGTACATATACTCTTGGAAAACCATTATTAGATAAAGTTTTAGCAATTTTTTCGCTTTTTTTTCCAGTTTTACAGTAAACTAAGTACTTTTTATTTTTATCTAAGTGGACATATTGTTTTTTAACTATGTTATAAGGAATTAAAGCAGCTCTAGGAATGTGGCCATTTAAAAATTCTTTTTCACTTCGTATATCCAGTATAGTCAAATCTTTATTTTTACTGATAAGGATTTTAGCTTCTTCAGCTGTAATTTTTTTATATGCGTATTTATAGTTTTCTGAAAAAGTTTCACTTGATTTTGTTAAAATTACCAGCATTAAAATTCCTACTATCAATGCTGCTATTATTCCAAGTGTTATGTATAGGTGTTTTTTTGTAATTATTAGAACTTTCAACATTCTACCACCTCTCATTATTTTCGTACTACTAATATATTTATAATAGGACGATTTTATTACTTATTATTGAAAAACAGCATATGGAATGTAAGTTTAAATTTTAACTTGACAAGTTAATAACGAAACGTTATCATATAATTAGAACCCTACCCCGAGGGGGGTGGAGAATACAGAGGTGGATTATGTATACAGAAAGAGATATTATATATGATGTTTTGATGAATGATAGAGATGCAGAAAAAATATTTAAAGAGTTTGGAATAAGGTGTTTTGGCTGAGGTGGAGCTTTATTTAAAAGCATAGGTTATGCTTGTACTGTTTATAAAGTAGATGTAAATGAGTTGTTAAAGAAATTAAATAATAGGGGGAAATAAGATGGCAATTAAAAAAGTATTAGTTATTGGTGCTGTTGCAGCGGGAACTAAAACTGCTGCAAAACTTAAGAGAGAAAATCCAGATATTGATGTAACTGTAGTGACAAAGGATGAATATATTTCATATGCAGGTTGTGGATTGCCTTACTATGTAGGTGGTGTTATTGAAGAAAAAAGAGAACTTGTAGTTAAAACTCCAGAGGATTTTAAACTAATTACAGGTGTAGATATTTTTACAAAACATGAAGCAGTAGATATAGATGGAGAAAACAAGATAGTTAAGGTAAAAGTTTTAGAAACTGGAGAAATTAAAGATTTTGAATATGATAGTTTAGTTATTGCAACTGGGGCTTCACCATTTGTACCTCCAATAGAAGGAAGAGATTTAAGCGGTGTTTTTACACTTAGAAAAGTAGAAGATGCTTTACAGATTAGAGAATTAGTTGAAAGTGGTAAGGTAAAAAATGCAGTAGTTATTGGTGGAGGATTTATAGGACTTGAAACTGCAGAAAATTTATTTGAAAGAGGTATAAATGTATCGTTAGTAGAGCTTGCACCTCATATATTGCCAGGATTTGATGAAGAAATAGCTTTATATGCTCAAAATTACATGCAAGAAAAGGGAATAAACATATATACTTCAGAAAAAGCTATTGCTATAAAAGGAAAAACAGAAGTAGAAAAAGTTATTACAGATAAGAGAGAATTAGAAGCAGATTTAGTTATTATGTCAGTAGGTGTTAGACCAAATGTAGATATAGCTAAAAAACTTGGCGTAGAAATAGGTACTACAGGAGCTATAAAAGTAAACGAGTATATGGAAACAAATATAAAAGATGTTTATGCTGTAGGTGACTGTGCAGAAACTACAAATCTTATTACTGGAAAACCAGCTTGGTATCCAATGGGTTCTACAGCTAACAAAATGGGTAGAGTTGTTGGTATAAATATAAATGATAACAAAAAAGATTCATTAAAGGGAGTACTAGGTACTACGATAGTTAAATTGTTTGGTTTAAATGCTGCTAAAACAGGACTTTCAGAAAAAGCTGCTAAGAAAGAAGGCTATAATGTAGTAAGTGTTATAGTTCCGGGAAATGATAAAGCTCATTATTATCCTGGATATAGAATGATAATAACTAAACTTATAGCAGATAAGGATACTCATAAAGTTTTAGGAGCTCAAATTATAGGTGAAGGCGTAGTTGATAAGCCAATAGATATAATTGCAACTGCTATAACTTTAGGTGCTAAGGTAGAAGATTTGGAAAAACTTGATTTGGCATATGCACCACCATTTTCAATGGCAATGTCAACTACAATAGTAGCAGCTAATGTTCTTTTAAATAAAATAAAAAATAAAGTAGAGACTATTTCACCAACAGAACTTAAAGAAAGATTAAATGAGGTAGTAGTATTAGACGTAAGAGATGAAGCATCTCATATGATTTCTTCTATACCGGGTTCAATCAATATTTTCTCAGAAGAATTATATATGAAAGCTGATGAATTGGATAAGGAAAAAGAAACTGTATTAGTGTGTAAAGTAGGTAAAAATGCTTATTTATCATATTTACAGCTTAAAGAAATGGGCTTTAAAAATGTAAAAATTCTTGAAGGCGGTATGACTGCTTATCCATATGAAAAAGAGTAAGTCAATTAAGAATTAATAGTGATTAGTATAAATTTTTTGAGGTTAAATATTTTTAATTCTTAATTTATAACTTTTAATTTTTAATTAAATTTGTGGGAGGAGATAAATATGGCAGAAATTAATTTAAATTGTAAAGGATTACAATGTCCAGGACCTATCATGCAAGTATTTAAGGCAGCTAAAGAGGCAAATTCAGGAGATATAATCAATGTAAAAGTTACTGACAGAGGATTTACAAAGGATATAACAGCTTGGTGTAAAAAAACTGGAAATGAACTTTTAGAGCTTAATGAAAGTGATACTGAAATTACTGCCAAGATAAAAGTAAAATAATAGAGGTGAAATTATGGCAAAAAAGACTATGGTTGTCTTTAGTGGCGATTTAGATAAAGTTATGGCAAGTTTTATAATTGCCAATGGTGCAGCTGCTATGGGCGATGAAGTAACTATGTTCTTTACATTTTGGGGATTAAATGCTTTAAGAAAGGCAAAAAAGGTTAAAGTTAAGAAAGATTTTATGGAAAAAATGTTTGGCTGGATGATGCCTAGAGGGGCAGATAAGCTGGGACTGTCTAAAATGAATTTTGGCGGTATG
The DNA here is from genome assembly GCF_900142285.1 of Caminicella sporogenes DSM 14501. Classification (NCBI taxonomy): domain Bacteria; kingdom Bacillati; phylum Bacillota; class Clostridia; order Peptostreptococcales; family Caminicellaceae; genus Caminicella; species Caminicella sporogenes. Next base: position 24,900 of record NZ_FRAJ01000018.1, read on the forward strand.
GGTGCTAAAATGATGAAAAGCATTATGAAAAAGAAAAATGTAAATAGTCTTCCAGAGCTTATAGAGATGGCTCAAATGATGGGTGTGAAAATAGTAGCTTGTACTATGTCTATGGATGTAATGGGTTTAAAAGAAGAAGAACTTATTGATGGTATTGAATTTGCAGGAGTTGCATCTTATTTAGGTGAAGCAGATGAAGCAAATGTAAATTTATTTATTTAATAAATAGAATATAAAAATTAAAGAGGGGGATTGGCCTCTCTTTTTTATTGCTTATAATTTCAGATATTTTTGTAAAAAATTACAAAGCTAAATTTAATTAAATTTGAGCAATATAATAAATTACAAACTATTTTTATTAAAAATTTTGGAATATGGAACATGTAACTTGTAATTGAAAGAGTATCGAAGACGCATTTATGTATTTATGATATAATATCGATTAATATAAGTAGTGAGAAAGGAGAGAGTGCATTGCCTAATGAAGTTTCAAAGAAGAATATAATAAATAGATTGAGAACAGTTAAAGGTCATATTGCAGGGATAGAGAAGATGATTGAAGAAGGAAAAAGTTGTGAAGATATATTAATACAAATAGCTGCTATCAAATCTTCTATTCATAAGATAGGAATGCTTATGGTTGAAGAACATGCTTTAGATTGTCTACTCAATGCAGAAGATGGAAAGCCACTAGATAGGGAAAAAGTTGAAAGGGTAATAAAGACATTAATCAACTATGTAAAATAAGCACCTTAATTAGGTGCTATTTTAATTTTTACTTTGTTAACTAAATTTAAAATATTTTTATAAGTTTTCATAGTTCCATAAGCTACTAAAGGTCTTCCAAAGAAAATCATTCCAAATCTTCGTGAGCTTCCTCCACCTATTTTCATCAATAAATTTACAGTTGGAGAAGTATCTACTAACAAAATTTCATTTTCATCTATTCCAGCCATAGTAGGAATAGAACGTATGGCATTTGTAACGGGATGTCCATGATAAAGTCTACTTAATGTATAAACTCTGTTGCCAAATTCATCTATACCATGAAGTATTAATCTTCCTATTTGTTTGGATTTTAATTTGTCAAACATGGGGACATTTAAAATTTCTTGTATAGTTGGAACTTTATCTTTTGGAAGTTTATTTAAATGTATATAAGTAGCAATTACAGCAGAATGAGTACCGCCTACATCATGATAAATTATATTCATAGCATTTTCCTCCGCATTAGGAATTAATATATACTATATAAAACAAAACTTCCTTATATTTACTAAGGAAGTTTTGTTTTATATAGTTTTTATTTACCACTTAATTGTTTTTCAGCCATTTCAACTAGACGTTTAGTCATATATCCACCAACATAACCATTTTGTCTAGCTGTTAAATTCCCTTTGTCTATTGTTTGATAATTAGAAAGACCTAATTCATTTGCAATTTCATATTTCATTTGATTTAAAGCTGCTTTAGCTTCAGGAACTACTTTTTTATTATATGTTGCCAAAATTATCAACTCCTTATATATTAGTATTTTGTTTTGCATTAATAGTATTAGAAAAAGTAAGTATATAAATACGATGTAATTTTTAGAAAAGCAGTAAAAGATATAAAAAAGTGTATTATTTAGCTAGATGTTAAAGAAATAACTATAATATTATGGAAAAATATACAATATTGTGATAAAATGATATGGAAATTAATATAGTAAGTAAAGTTACTATATTATGATTTAATAAATATAAATTTATTTTATGCAGGTAATTAAAAGGAGGAAGAGAAGATGAAAAAGGTGTCAGTTTTATTAATAGGATTACTTGTAGCAATTATGCCACTTATAGTATTTGCAGAAAAAGATGCAAATATTACTAAAGCAGAGTTTGTTAAAAAAGTAGTAAAAGCTAGAAACTTAGAATTAGAAGAAGTGCTACAGTCGTCATTTGAAGATGTTACTAATCCAGATTATATAAATTATATTGAGACGGCTTTTAAGGCAGGAATAATATCTGGTTCTAATAAAAAATTTAATCCTGAAGATGTTTTAACAAAAGAACAAGCTATCGTTATACTTGTGAAAGCATTTGGAGAAAAGGGAAAAGTAAATAGTGTAACTAAAGATACACTTGATAATCAGCTAAAATTTATTGATAAAAATAAAATTACTCCATGGGCTCAAAATTATATAGCTTATGCACTTGAAAGTGGAATAGTAAAGGAATCAGAAAGTTTTTTACATCCAAAGATGTTAGTTACTGAAGAATTAGCAGATAAGATGATACAGCAAGCTAAAAATGTATTTGAAAAGAAATATATGCGTGATGGAATGAGTGCTGCAGATATGCTTGTAATGGTAAATGAAAAGATTATGAAGTATAAAACGTACAAGCAAAAAGGCAATATGAATATGAAAATGAGTGTAAAAGTGGAAGGGCTTCCAGAGGAAGTATATAAAGAAGATTTAGAATTGCAAAACCTTTTAAAACAGGGTATGAATATGGTAGTTAATATAGAATCACAGGTGCAAAATCCTGATAAGTCTTATGTAAAAGAAAGCATTGAATATGATAATGAAGAATTAGGCAATCAAAATATGGAGATTTTTATAGATGGCTCATATATGTATAGTAAAACAAATGATACAGAAAAATGGACAAAGCAAGATATTGGTGGATTAATGAAACAGATAAAATCTTTATATGGCAGTAATGAACCTTATAACATGAGCAGTTTTAATAAACAGCAATTAGAAGCTTATAAAGATTATGCAGTTTTTGGGGAAGATGTAAAAATAGATGGTAAAGATTATTATGTAATAAAAATAGATTTAGATAAAGAAACGTATAGAAAATTGTATAAAGAGATGATTGATAAGATTTTAGATTCTATGATAGAATTGCAAAAACAAAATCAAGATAAAAACTCATCAGAGCAGGGTCAAATGTCAATAGATATGCTTAAACAAATAGTTAAGCAGATAACTGAACAAATGGAAGTTGAGGTAAGCTATAAGTTTTATATCAATAAAGAAACAAAAAATTATGAAATGGTAGACTTAGTACAAGATGTTTATATGCCTATGGATAATCTTCTTAAAATGCTAATGCAAACTATGGAAGAAGGAAAAGAAAAAGAACAATTAAAAAATGTTAAAATAACAATGAATAGTCATTTTGATGGTAGATTTAAATTATATGATTTTAATGGAGAAGTTTCATTCCCAGAAATAAAGCCAGAAGATATAGCTGATAGTATTCAGATAGGCAATATTCCAGTACAAGAAGATATACAACAAGATGTTAATAAAGATAGTTTTTAAAAACCCCTTCTTAAAGGGGTTTTTTCTTGAATGTTTTGCTTTATAACTAAAAAAGAAAATTATAAATATAACAAAAAATTCATATAATATGGTTTATATTAATAGTAAAATAAAATTGAAAAGGTTTTCTTTGAGAATATATGTTGCTGTGGAGGGTTATTAACAATGGTTAACAAAGAAAGATTAGTAAATGAGTTTATGAAGTACGTACAAATTGATAGTTTAACTAGAAGTGAAGGAAATTTTGCTAAGTTTATTTCAGAGGAGCTTGAAAAACTTGGATTAGAAGTTATTTTTGATAATGCAGGTGAAAAGATAGGTTCTGATACGAATAACATCATTGCTACATTAAAGGGAGATAAGAATGGAGAGCCTATTATGTTTTGCTGCCATATGGATACAGTTACTCCTGGAGAAGGTATTAAACCTGTAATCAAAGATGGAGTAATTTATAGTGATGGAACTACTATTTTAGGTGGAGATAATAAAGCTGGGATAGCTGCAGTTATAGAGGCTCTTAAAGTGATTAAGGAACAGAATATTTCTCATAGTGACATTGAAATAGTATTTACTATAGCTGAAGAAGGCGGTCTTAACGGTTCTAAAAATTTAGACTATTCAAAGATAAAATCTAAAAGGGCATATGTATTAGATAGTGGTGGAGAACCGGGAGAAATAATTATAAGGGGACCAGCTCAGGATAAAATTGATGTAAAAATAAAAGGGAAACCAGCTCATGCAGGAGTTTGTCCAGAAGAAGGTATAAGTGCTATACAAGTAGCAGCTGCGGCTATAAGTAGAATGAAGCTTTTAAGAATAGATGAAGAGACTACTGCAAATATAGGAGTTATAAATGGTGGTAAAGTAACTAATATAGTTACTCCAGAAGTAGAAATTAAAGCAGAAGCTAGAAGTTTAAGTGTTGAAAAGTTAGACAAACAGACTACTCATATGATAGAATGTTTTAAAAATGCAGCAGAGGAATTTGGAGCACAGGTAGAAATAGAAACTTCTAGGGCATATGGAGCATTTAGAATAGATGAAAATGATGAAATAGTTGAGCTTGTTAAAAAGGCTTGTAAAAATATTGGACTTAAAGCTTATACAAATTCTACAGGTGGTGGAAGCGATACGAACATACTTAATGTAAATGGAATCAAGGCTGTTAATTTAGGTATTGGAGAAAGAAAGCCTCATACATTAGAAGAACATCTGCGAATAGAAGACCTTGTAAATACTTCAAGACTTGTTCTTGAAATAATCAAGTTAGCTTAATAAATTAAAAAGCTTCAGTAAATAGTGTTTTACTGAAGCTTTAATTTTTGTATAATTGTAAAAAAATAAGTATTGAATTTTTATTTAAAATATAATTAAAATATATCTAATGAATAATTATAAGTGTTTAAATCGAATTGATGGTTAGGCATGGAAGGATGTGGTAGGATTGAAAATACTAGACCAAAATAGAGCTCCACTCTTTGAAGCTATGAGAGAATATCATAGAAAAAATGTGGTTCCATTTGATGTACCGGGACACAAGCATGGGATAGGTATACCAGAAATGGTAGATTACTTTGGAAGGACAATGTTAGAATTAGACGTAAATGCTATGAAATGTCTAGATAATATTTGTAATCCAATAGGAGTAATAAAGGAAGCTGAAGATTTAGCTGCTAAAGCCTATGGAGCAGATAATGCATTTTTTTTAGTAAATGGTACAACTTCTGGAGTGCAAGCAATGATTATGAGCATATGTAATCCGGGAGATAAAATTATTCTTCCACGTAATGCACATAAATCAGCAATTACTGCCCTTATATTAAGTGGTGCTGTTCCTGTATATATTCAGCCAGAAATAAATGAAGAATTAGGAATAGCTATGGGTGTGAGTTTAAAATCAGTAAAAGAGGCTATTGAGAAACATCATGATGCAAAGGCTATTTTTATTATAAATCCAACTTACTATGGAGCTGTTTCCGACTTGAAAGCTATAGTAGAAATGGCACATAAATATGAAATGGCTGTTTTAGTAGATGAGGCCCATGGAGCTCATATGAAATTTCATAATGAATTGCCAATGGAAGCTATGGATGTTGGAGCTGACATGTGTGCAGTAAGTACACACAAAACAGGAGGTTCTCTTACACAGAGTTCTTTATTATTGCTAAGAGAAGGATTTGTTGATGCAAAAAAGGTTAAAACAACTTTAAACCTTACTCAAACGACAAGTGCTTCATATCTTTTAATGGGAAGTATAGATATAGCTAGGAAGCAGCTTGCAACTAAAGGTAAAGAAATGCTAGATAATGTTTTAAATCTTGTGAGATGGGCAAGATGTGAGATAAATAAAATAGAAGGATTATATGCCTTTGGAAAGGAACTTGTAGGTACTATAGGTGTGTATGACTTTGATGAGACAAAGCTGGGAGTAAATGTTAGAAATTTAGGACTTACTGGTTTTGAAGTTTATGATATATTAAGGGATGAGTATAATATTCAAGTAGAACTTGGCGATATGTATAACATTCTTGCAATAGTAAGTTTAGGAGATACTAAAGAGTCGCTTGGGGCGTTGATAGAAGCTTTAAAAAGTATATCGGTAAAATATAAAAGAGATAAAAAAATAACTTTAAAAAAGAGTATTCTTAAAAATCCGGAGGTTATAGTATCTCCAAGAGATGCATATTATAGTAGAAAAAAAATAGTAAAATTTGAAGATGCAGCAGGGGAAGTAAGTGGAGAATCTATTATGGCATATCCACCGGGAATACCTGTAGTTGCTTTAGGAGAACGTATAACAAAGGAAATGATTGAATATGTCAATGAAATGAAAAAAAAAGAGAGTCTTCTTCAGGGAACAGAAGACCCGTATGTAAACTATATAAAAGTACTTGGAGTATAGTTAATGAGCAGCTCTTATTTAGAGCTGTTTTTTTGTTTTTAATGAGAATAAATAAGAAATATAATGATTATTATAATAATGAGATTAGAAAATATAGTATTTATATTTACTGCAAATAAATATTTAGGAGGAATTTTAAATGAAAAATTTGAGATTGTTGTCGCAAAATGCAGTAGAAGTTAATATAAGTAGTGAAGATATAAAAAATATGATAGAGAGTTTTGAAAGTGTAGAGGAAGTAAGGGATATAAGCGATATGTTTAGTGAGGAAGTTTTAGGATATGATATAAATTTAAATGGTGATTATATTGAAATGATATTAAAAGAACAATTGGAGAATTTTTCATTTGATTTAGATGATGAAATTAGTGAGATATTATTTGAACAGGCTCAATATATTGGTGATATAATGGTAGACAACTTAAAAGAGTACATTGAAGATAGATATAGAATTGAGGATTTTCAAAGTGCTTATGATGTTTATAAGGCAGATATAAATGAAGGAATAGGTTTAACGCTTACATTATCTTTTGGAAAAGTTAAACATGGAAAGTTATATGAATTGGCAAGTAATTTTAATAAAAATTCAGGATTAAGATGAAAAAAGTGGCAGTAAAAAATCTGTCAAGATTTGATGTGGGAGTGTATTTCAATCTTGACAGATTTTTAAGTTTTAATATTTTTTACCTCTACTTTATTATATTTTATATTGTGAACTATTACCATATTATCATAACAAAATAGAAAAAATGGTTAATTTTTAGGTATCAAACTTAAAAATTAAAGACATAATATTTCATAATCATAAAAAAAGAGAGTTTTCACTCTTATTGTACTTTCATATTTAGCTTGTTATTTTTTGTTTTTTCCATGATTGAACTATACAAGCAGTGACAATAAGTATTCCTCCTAAAACAGTTAGCATATCTGGCACTTCTGTCCAAAATAAAAATCCCCACATTCCATTAAAAACAATGCCTATATAACGAGTTATAGCTACAACAGCAGCCTTCTCGTGAGTAAAAGCTTTAGTTAAAAATACTTGTCCCAATAAAGAAACACTTCCAATGCATACAAGATAAAAAAGTTCACGAGCTGTTGGTATAGTAAAATCATTCCACATAAGGGGAACAGATACTAATGTAGCTGTTGCAAGAAAATAAAAAATAATCTCATAGGCATGGTGTTTTTTACTCAAATAACGTATAGTTATTGATGCACCTGCTGAAAATATAGCACTAACAATACCGAACAATGCATATATAGAGTAAGTGGAATAATTAAATGGTTGAATAACTAATATAGCACCCAAAATAACAATTGGAAGCAAATAAATTGTTTTTTTGGATATTTTCTCCTTAAGGAAAATAACTGAAAAAATAATTACAAAGAAAGGTGATAAATGTACCAATATACTTGCATCTGCTAGAGGTATTTTAGAAATAGTATAAAAATAAGCAAGTAGATAAAGAGAACCCAAAACACCTCTTAATATAAGCAACGGTATATCTTTTCTCAAAAATTCAACTTTATCATATTTCATTATTAAATAAATAAGAATAGTTCCTATAATACTTCTAAAAAATACAACCTCCGAATAGGGAATTGATAAACTGACTGCTTTTACAAAGGCATTCATAATACTAAAAACAAGTGATGATAGAATAGCAAGAATTACACCGTTTTTCATTTTTTTCTCCTTTTCTTTAAATATAATATTTACTCCATATTCTAATACTACAAAGATTTTCCCTTTATAATCCAATATCTGAGAGTAATTTGTTTTTTAAAAATCAAATACTCTCAGATATCGATATGCAAATTTATTAAAATATATTTGAGTTATTTTTATATATAAAGAATTATGCAGTATATTCTAGTTGTTTAATCTTGCAAGGTCTTATTGGAGTTACTGTAGTATATCCTTTATTACTAATACTTACGTCTACTTCCACTTGATAAACCTTTTGTAATAAATCTTTCTTTAGTACATCGCTTTGTAGTCCTTCTTTTTCTATATAGCCATTATGTAACAGAAGAATATTATCACTATAACGTGCTACTAAAGCAAGATCATGAAGCACTGCCATTGTAATAATTCCTTCTTGTTTTGTATATTGTTGTGCTACATCAAGGACTTGAAGTTGATGCCTAAGATCAAGTGCACTGGTAGGTTCATCTAGTAGCAATACTTTTGGTTTTGAAACTAATGCCTGAGCCATTGTTACTAACTGACGTTGGCCTCCACTTAGTCTGCAAAATGGCCTATTACTAAGAGATAATAATCCAAGCCTATCTAGCATTTGTGTTACTGCATCAAGATGATGCTTTTCTACCTTCCAATTAAGTTCTTTTACTCTTCCTAATAAAACCATTTCAAATACAGATAACGTGGTAGTTGTTGTAGACATTTGTGGTACATAAGCAATTTTATTTTTAGAAATCGGTTGCCCATCTGAATCTTCTAAAGTTACTTTTCCTTTATATTTAATCAAATGTGCAATTGCTTTAATCATAGTAGTTTTACCTGTACCATTAGGTCCTATAACTGATGTCATTTCACCACCCTTAAGGGTATAAGAAACATCCTTAATTACTGGTTTGTTTTGATAACTAACAGCAAGATTTGAAACTTTCATTTTTATCATCTTACTTCAGACCTCCTTAAAATTAAGTAGAGTAAGAATGGTACTCCTACTAATGATGTTACAATTCCAATAGGTACTATGATTCCAGGCACAACTATTTTGGCTATAATTGAAGCTGTAAGCATTAAAAGTGCACCAAACAATGCTGATAAAGGAGATAAGTAACGCTGATCTTCACCTACTAGTAAACGAGCAAAATGTGGAGCTACCAAACCAATAAATCCAATTGTTCCTACAAAGGCAACTGCTCCTGCTGTAAGCACTGCACTAATGATAAATACATGTAGACGCAATTTATCTGTATTAACTCCAAGACTTCTTGCTCTCTCTTCACCTGCTGAAAGAGAGGTAAGCTTCCAAGCATAACGAGATAAAACTAAAGAACCTGTGATAAAAATCACACCACTTACAACAACACCTGTCCAAGTAGATTTTAACAAGCTACCAAACATCCAAAAAACAATTTCTTGAGCTACTTCTGGTGTAGCACTAAACTGAATTAAGGATTGCAAAGCTTGAAAGAAAAAGTTAATAACAATCCCAAATAGAACCATGGTCTTTGAGTCTATTCCCTTGATTTTTCCTAATATATACATAGTCAAACAAGCAGCACACGACATAATAAAAGCCGATAAAGGAACACTAATCCATAATGCATTTTTAACAGGAAAGCCTGTAAGATAAGCTAAGGCTGCACCGAAACCTGCTGCAGCAGATATTCCAAGAGTATAAGGACTTGCAAGAGGGTTTCCTAAAATCGTTTGCATTTGTGTTCCAGCCATACCTAATGATGCTCCAACACAAATACAAGTCATAGTCATAGGTAATCTTACAGACCATACAATAGCAATACTTAATCCTTTTGCATCAGGACCTTGTTTTATAGCATTTATAACATCGCTTATGCTCAACCATGCTGGACCAACCATTACATCAATTATTAGCCCTACTAACATACTTGCTAATATGGAAAAAAATATAATTTTACGTTTTTGATTGATTTTTCTATAAACACTTTTTCCGTCAATGCTGTGATTACGTTTTTGCATTACAGCACTTGAATTATTCATTATCTGCCCTCCACTTTGTCATAAAGTTTCCATTCGCATCAATTCCAGGAATATACTTTTCATAAAAAGCATTGTGGTTTTTTATTGGATCTACATCTTCAAATGCTTCAGGATATAAAGCTTTTCCAATATATTGTAAATAAACATAATCATATAAACTTCTTAGTCCAGAATGATCCATACAATAAACTTCTTTATTTTTAATAGCAGTTAATCTCTCCCAACCAGGACGATTAGGATACTCTTTAAGTTTTTCTTGAGTTTCCTCATCATCAACATTAAATCCCATTGGGATAAAATCTTTACTTGGATCACTAAAAGTTAAACCTGCAAAGAAAATTACTTCTGGATCAACTGCTAATATATACTCAGGATTTAATGGACCATAACTCTTAATTTTTCCAGCAGCAATATTTTTTCCACCTGCTAATTTTACAAGATTTCCCCACATATAGTTTCCATAGCTATTTCCATATACTTTAGCACCTTTGTTAGCTAATTCAATATACACACGTTTAGGGGAATTTTTATATTTTTCTACACGTTTTTGAACATCTTTTACTGCTGCTACATATTCATCTGCAAGTTGTTTTGCACGTTCTTCTTTTCCCATTACTTTTCCTATGATTTCAGTGCTGGCAACGTGTTTTTCAACAGTTTGTGCATTATAATCTACAACAACTACTGGAATTCCAGCAGCTTCAAGTTTTTGAATATTTTCTCCTAATGTTTCATATTGAAATGGTGCTAAAATAGCTACATCTGGATTTGCATTGATTAATTTTTCCATACTAAATTTACCACAATAAATAGAACCTGAATCTATTATATCCTTAAGTTCTGGCATATCTTGTTCATATTTTACATATTGAGAATAAAAAAAGTCTCTCCACTCTCCTTTTGACATAACAGCTACTTTATCAAAAGATCCATTTATAGCAAGAAAGCTTTCAAAGTAAAACCCAAGAAACACTCTTTCAGCTGGCTTCTCTAATACAATTTCTCTACCTAATATATCCTTAAATCTAATTTCTTTTTTTTCTTCATTTGCTACTTGTACTGTATTTGCTTCATTTGTTACTGTTTCTTGACTGCTACAGCCTATTAATCCTAATGATGATATTATTACAATTAAAAATAAGTATAATTTTAGTTTTTTCATATTATTCTCCACCTTTTCATAATATTTTTTAATATAAATTTTATTCAAGTTTTAAAATTTTTTACTTTTAAAAAATATATTCCTCCACCTCCTTTTTTCTATTTAGATGATTCATTATTCTTTTATCACACAGTTGATTATTAATTATAATCATATAATGAATTTCATTATATAAAGATAATGAAATTCATTATCATTTTTTCAATTCAAACTATACCAATATTGTTTATTTATGTCAATAAAAATTTTAAAATATATATAGATTTTTAATAGATTAAATTATTGGTTTAAAAAGAATAAATTTAAAGAAGTATTAACTAAAAGAAGTAAAAATGTCATGTATTGATGCTGTTAAGAGATGTTTGAGTAATTACTAGACTACTATTTGTTAAAGATTTGATATAAGTAACAGAGGAGCAAAAAGAAAAAATTAAACGGTTGAGAGAACAGGGTATAGGATATAAAAAATTATAAATTTTGAAATGTAAGATATTAATACAGGAAGAATTTCTATATAATATATACTGTGTTTTTAATGTGGTAAAGAAATTAAACAGAATAGAATGATAGAAAGAGAAAGTATTGTTCTATGGAATGTAAGCCATCTATTTTGATAATACAGTTCAAGTGATATTGATTATTATTTTTGAGAAATTGTATAAGCTCCTTTCTGGGTTTATTTTATATTTTTGCCAGAAAGGAGTTTATATTTTTCACTTAAACATAAATTTTTTACACTACCTAAATAAATCTTCAATGTTATTTAATAATACTCTTACTGGTTTACCTAAATCTATATCTCTTGCATAGTTTCTCAATTTACTTACTCTATCTTTATCTACAGTTATATATACTCTTTTAATATTTGGGTCTACTGCTCTACATTTATTTGCTATTTCTGTTCTAAAAGCTGCCATATTAGTTATTTTTGCTTTATCTATAGAGTCTATACCTACATAACAAGTATCCCCTGTTTTAATAACTGTACAATTTTTTACATTTGGCAATTTTTCTACATTAATTTCTATTTTGTCCTCTAAAGCTTTTTGATTAGCTCTTCCAAATCCAATTGGAATATTATCATAAGTTAAATCTCTTCTGTTTAAATTTCTATCCATGTAGCCATACATTCTATTTCTACCAAAATAATCAGAATATCTAGTATCATATCTATTACCACCATAATAATATCTTGTACCATATCTTTCAGGAGTAGGTCGCTGTTGAGGAGCACAACCTATAAATACAATTGATAAAATTAATACTAGAGATATAGCTGTCAGTATAAATTTTTTATTATTGTTCAAGTTCATTCTCCTTTCTTATTTATGAATTTTAGATTTATTATTATAGAATTCAAATCATAATAAATCATTCAATAATATTTTTTGTTTATTTTTTTATAAATATCTGTTGTATTTTTTTCAAATGATTGTATTATTTTTTTAAAATAAATTTTTTTTACTTAAATGTTTTTTATTGTCTTTTTATTACAAATTAAAAACCACAGGTTTGAACCTGTGGTCAATTTATAATTTAATATTTAGATTTGATTTCACGCCAATTTATGCTTTCTTTTCTGTCCATAGCAGTCAGAAGATATTCTGCAGAAGTAATATTTGTTGCAAGAGGGACACTGTGAACATCGCAAATTCTGAGAAGTGCTAAAACGTCAGGTTCATGTGGCTGAGCAGTAAGAGGGTCTCTTAAAAATATTACTAAATCTATATTATCACATGCTACTTCAGAACCTATTTGCTGGTCTCCACCTAGAGGGCCTGAAAGAAATCTCTTTACTTCTAATCCAGTTGCTTCAGCAACTAATTTTCCAGTAGTTCCCGTAGCACAAAGTTCATGATTTTTGAGAATATCTTTATATTTTAATACAAAATCAACCATTTGTTTTTTCTTTTTATCATGTGCTATGAGTGCAATATACAAGTTTATCATCTCCTTTGTTTTGTAAATATGAAACTTGAAAAATTACTTAGATATATATGGATTTTTATCTATAAAAAATCTCCATTCAAAATCTTTAGCTTCTTCTGCATAATCAATATTTATTCTCTTTGAACTTTTTATGTCAAAAGATTTATACCCGTCATCTAATATAAATAATCTATCTTTAGTTAAATCATCTCCATAATTTTTTCTTGTTATATTAAGTGCTTGGCAGAGTTTGCCGGGACCATTCGTTAAATTTTTAAGTTTCCTTTTATCAATTTCATTAATATTTTTTCCATAGCGATTTTTTACCATTTCATCTAATCCTTTTAAAGGTTCTAATGCTCTAATTAAAACAGCAGCACCTTCTCCTTCTTTTCCAGTTACCACATTCATACAATTGTACATTCCATATATGAAATACACGTAAGCATATCCGGGTGGTCCAAACATGATTTTAGTTCTTTCTGTACGGCGATTATTATAGCAATGACAAGCCTTATCTATAGCTCCAATATAAGCTTCTACTTCTACTATTCTTCCCATAACTTCTTTATTTTCATATCTATGAACTAAAATTTTTCCTAAAAGCTTTTTAGCAACTTCAAGAGTATTCCCTTCATAAAAGCTTCTATCTAATTTTTTCACTTACTACATCCCTTCTAATATCTTTTATATAGTATTATAATATAAAAGATATTAAATGTTAATTTAAACAAGCTTTACAAACAATTTTATAAATTATGTCAGCATTATATTCTACTTTTTTTATTATGCTATAATAATATTAAAACTTTTAATGAGAGAGGAGGGGCTGGTTAGTTAGCCAGCTTTAATAATGAGTATATTGCTAAATGCTTTAGCTAAGACAGCAAATATTATTCCGAAAAATATAAGAAAAAATCTGACTAGTAAAGTAATAGATTATTCGCTAAAAAAATATGCAGAAATAGAAGTGGTTAATTTAGATATAGTAGAGAAAAGAAAAAGTATACCTACTATTTATATTGGAAATCATCTTAGTAATATTGATGGGGTAGTTTTAAATAAATTTTTAAAGAATAACAATATAGCTTTTATGGCAGGAGTTAAATTAAGCAAAAATCCTCTTACTAATCTAGTTTTGGAAACGGTAAATACAATATTGATTACTCCAAATTCAGCTGATAAAAAAGCTATTAAAAGTGCTGTAAATCATTTAAAAAATGGAGGGTCAATATTTATATTTCCTGAAGGAACAAGAAGTAGAACGGGTTCTCTAATAAAAGCAAAAAAGGGATTTATTTTATTAGCAAAAATGGCAAATGTAGAAATAGTTCCTGTTGCTCTGGAAGGAACTGAAAAACTTTTACCTATAAATGATGCAAATATGGGAAAGGAAAAATTCAACTATGGAAAAGTAAAAATTACATTTGGAAAACCGTTTTACCTTCCTAAAAAGACTAAAGAAAATAAAGATTATTGGACAGATTTTGCTACTGAATACTCTATGAAAAAAATAGCAGAGCTGTTATCTCCTAAATATCAAGGAGTATATAGAATTTAAAAAAGTTTTAAATAATTTTTTCTATGAAAAATGTTTTGGCTTATAAATAATAAAAGAGAGAGGTTTTTTTATGAGGTTTGTAAATATTTATACTGATGGAGCATGTTCTGGAAATCAAAATGATGAAAATTTTGGAGGATGGGGAGCAATACTAGAGTATGGTGAACATAAAAAAGAAATATTTGGTGGAGAAAAAAATACGACAAATAATAAAATGGAGCTTATGGCTGTTGCTAAAGCTTTAGAAGCATTGAAAAGAGAAGGATTGCATATAAATATATTTTCAGATAGTTCCTATCTAGTAGAATGTTTTACAAAAAAGTGGTATGTAAAGTGGATGCAGAATGGCTGGAAGACTTCACAAAAAACTCCTGTTGAAAATCAAGAACTTTGGAAAAAATTAATTAATTTAATCAAAAAACATTCTACTGTAAATTTTTATAGAGTAAAAGGGCATATTAACTTAAATAATGAATCTCAAATAGAAAAATGGTTTAATAAATTTAAATCATGGAATGGCAATTCTTTTACAAAAGAAGATTTTTTATATATAACTAAAATGAATATACGAGCTGATGAGTTGGCAAATATGGGTATAGATAGCATTAGAAAAAGATAATAGTAAAAGATACATCTTATACTGTATGAAATGATTTAAAAAATTTATTTAGCAAGTGCTGGTTGTTTAAAGCCTTTAAATAATAAAAATGAGCTTCCCAAAACTTTAAAGGGAAGCTGTTTTAACATTTGATTAATATTCTTCTTCCATATGATTCATGTACTTTATTGCATTTAATCTGCATGATTCTGCTTCATACATATTAGCCATGTATTTATACATATTGGCCATATATTTTAAATATTTGTCAGTATACATTTTTTTGGCCATTGGCATAGGATAATTCATATTAGGACCATATGGAGCAGGCATCATATTTTCTTCCATCATAGGATATTGCATAGGAATACCATTTTCCATCATGTAAGGGTGCATACCCATCATATAAGGACACATACCCATCATGGGTTCCATAGTATTATATGGACTTACCATATCTTCTTCCATTATAGGATACTGCATATTCATATATGGATAGAAGCCCATATCTTGATTGTATTGCATATCTTCTGTACTATTCATATAATTTGGAGTATAGTTTTCTTCTTTGCAATCTTTTTTATTTTTATCTTTTTTATTCATTAAAAAGTTCCTCCTTTAAAAAATTAATAATTAATCTTTAATATCAAGATATGAGCTTGTGTGTATATTTGATACTAAAAATTTACAAATTATTAATTAGTGATTTCAAGTATTTTATTTTGAATTCTTTGAACTTGAAGACAGAAAGTTTCAAGCTTAGATTCAACAATTTGAGGAAATGGATTTCCATCAGTTTCAATTGATAAAAATGGAAGATTAGGATAATACTGCATTACTTTTGAAACCAATTCTTTTTTTCTTGAAACATCTAATTTTTTTTCATTTATTTTTTCCTTAATGATAGCTTCAGAAATTCTACTAGGCATACATCCAAAAGGACCTATTGATATGACTCCAGCTACTTCTTCAATAACTTGGAGTATAGCAGTTCCTATTGTTAATATGGCTTCTCCAGTAAGATTTGGAGAAATGATATCAGAAACACTTTCGATTATCCTATCTATGTTTATAGTATGATTTTCATAAAATTTACAAGAGCTAAAGATTTCTTTTATAGTTTTTTCATAGTAATTTTTGAAAAAACCTTGAATATAGCTTTTTAATCTTAAGTCGAAAGTTGAGCCTAATAAAAGCTTATTTTGCATTAAATAGTCGATGTAATATATCCATTCGGATACAGGAGCAGTTTTAATTATGATATTTTTTTCAGCTAATCTTTCTACTAAAAATTGTCTTGAAAAATCATCTCTTCTAACATATATTTCTCCTATCAAAGCAACTTTTGTAGCCGAGTTTATTGAGCATTTTGTTTTTATGGAATTAAGTTTTTTAACAGATTTTTTTAAACTTTCTTTTAGTTTTTTCCAGGATAGAGTAGATATATTTTGAATTATTTCACTGCATACTTCTCTGTATATTTTTAAACCATCATCTTTATTTTTAGATAAAACTAATATACTACTATAAATTTCTTCGAGTATATCAGCTATGATAATTGACTGCCATGTTCTTAATACAAACTTTATTCCAAGTCCTGCATAACTGTTTTCGGATGAGAGAGATAAAATAGCCACATCTTTTAATTGCATTTTTTCAACAATATTTTGCATTAGTATATTATATTGACCAAATCTACAAGGACCTGATGCTTCAGGCATAAAATAAACTAATAGTTCGTTGTCGTTTTTTCTTGTTTTAATGTAATTTATAAGACTTCCAACAGTAAGCATTAAAGGAAGACATTCTTTACATGAAACAAGACCTTGTGCTAATTTTAATTCCTTTTCATTTGGAGCAGGAACTGATGAAGCATTTACCCCCATATATCTAAAGGAAGCAGCTAAAAGCTGAGAACCTATATTGCCCATAGAAGGAATTAAAACATGTACTCTTTTATCTTTTAAATCGTATTTTATACCATTAGAATCTGTTATTTTTAATTTATTATTGTCAATTATAGTTTTTGCAGGAATAAAAGTAGAACTTGCTGCTACTAATTTTTTTGTATTTATTTCCATATAACTTTTAACTACATCTAAAAATGCTTCAATCCTTGTATCTATACCGGCATCAGCAGTATGACTATCTAGTTCTAATGTTAAAGAAGGCTTATCTTCCATAATATTTCTAAAATATCCAACTACAAATGAATCGGGACCACAGCTAAAGTTAGTAATATATACTCCAAATAGATTAGGATGATTTTTTACTATCTTAGCTGCTTTTAATATCATTTGGCCCATTGCCCAATACATGTTTTCAACAGGAGCTATTTTGCCAAAAGGTAGAAAGTCATGAGGAATAATTTTATATCCCCTAGAAGCAAATTTATGAGGTATTCCCATATTGGCTAGTTTTGCAAAGGCATTATAAGGTCTGCCAAATAATACGATACCTATTTCATTTGATTGTTCTAGTTTTTTTAAAAATTTTTCACCTATTTCTTGACATTCTTTTTCAAAGTTTAATTGTTCATTTACAGCTATTTCAAAGGCTTTTTCTGATAGTTGAGTATTAAATCCAAGTTTTTTACCGATATTTATAAAAATGGATTTTACGTTGTTATATCCACCAGACAATTCCAATACAGGGCTTATTACAGTTTTTTCATTTAGCTTTTTAAAGGCAGTTTTAAGATAGTATGGTTCGCCTTGAACGAAAGGGCATGCGTAGCTGTATTTAATGTTATTTTCAATATGTATAGATTTTACATGAGGCAAGAAAATTATGTCTGGATTTTTCTTTAAAAGGCTGCTTATAGCTCCATGTGAGATTTCTATTGGATAGCAAAAAGATGCTCCTTTTTTTTCTATTCCTGTATTATCGATAGTATCAGGAGTTATTACATCATAGCCTAAAGCAGTAAAAAAATTATAGTATAGAGGAAAAAATGTGTTTACAAGTAGTGAATTATTAATTCCAACTGTTTTTCCTTGAGATTTAACAAGTTTTTTGGCTCTAGATTTACTGTATTTTTCAAAAACTAGGTATTCTCTATATTTGACGAGATTGAGATTTTTAGTATCATATTCTTTTTTGTTTTGTAAAAGATTGTAGTATTTATTACAAGCTCCACCAAAGGGATAAATTTTATCGTTTATTACGATTCTATTTATGCTGCATTTGCGGTCGCATTTTTCTTTTCCGCCATTACAAATAAATGGTTCTTTATAAATGACATTACGGTTAGCTAGTTCTTTTAAATTAAAGTTTTTTGGCTTAATAAGACCTAAATCTAATTTATCTTTAACTACTAGTGCTACACCAAAAGCTCCCATAAGTCCGGGTTCAGGTGGAACGATAATATCTTTACCTGTAAGAGATGCCATTGCAAGTGGAACGGCTTTGTTATAGCAGACTCCCCCCTGCATAAATACTTTGTTGCCGACTTTGCGGTTTCCTTTTACTCTGTTTATATAATTCATTGCTATTGAGTATACGAGTCCAGCCACAATGTCTTCTGTTTCTATGCCTTCCTGTATTGCATTTTTTATATCGCTGCTGATAAAAGCTGCACATTGGTCGCTGAAGTTTGGTGGTAGAGAGCTTTTTAATGCTATATCGGCTATTTCTAATGTATCTATTCCAAGGGATTCTTTAGCAGCTTCTTCTAAAAATGAACCTGTTCCTGCTGAACAAGCTTCATTCATTGCATAATCACATGGTACACCATTTGTAATATATGTATATTTTGCATCTTGACCGCCTATTTCAAAGATAGTATCTACTTCAGGGTCAAAGTGTACGGCTGCTCTAGCATGTGCTGTAATTTCATTTATAATACTTTCTGTCAGAGCATGCAGTCCTGCTATTTGTCTTCCAGAGCCAGTTACTCCAAGCCCTCTGATTATGACATTATTGCCTACTTCTTTAGCTATTTTATCATAACATTTTCTTGAAGCTCCGATTGGGTCTCCGTTTGTCCTCAGATAACAGCTTGCGAGTATTGCTAAATCCTTTTCTCTTAAAAGAACTGCTTTAGTAGTAGTAGAACCTACATCAAGACCGAGAATACAGACATCACCGGAATGTGCTTTTTCTTTTTTTATATTTTTAAAAGATACTTTATTTTTATAATTTATTAAAGGTGGCAAGAAAGAAAAAGAACTATTTTTCTTATTAAATAGAGTATCTATGTTTTTGATAGGTTTTGTTTTATTTTTTAAGCCCCATAATGCAGCACCTAGAGCTTCGAAACTCGTTGCATATTTTGGAATTTCAATATTTTTAATTTCTTTTTTAAGAAAATCTATTACTACTTTATTTTTTGATACACCTCCAACAATTAATACTTTATTATGTTTTGCACTTTTTAAAAGTTCTAATATTTTAGTTGCCATCATTTTGCATAGACCTGCAACAACTTTTTCTTTTGGAATTCCTTTATTTAGAGCATGAGTACAGTCACTTTTGCAAAATACTGAACATCTTCCTGCTACTTTGTAAGGATTGTTTATATCTGCTTTTTCAATAGCTTCTTCGATACTTAAATTCATTCTCTTTAATTGCTGAAGGAAAAATTCTCCTGTTCCAGAAGCACATTTGTTGCCTGTATATACGTCTATGATTTTTCCTTTATCATCGAGTTTATAAACTATAAAATTCTCTCCACCAGCACTAATTATAATATTGGGGTTAGAGTCTTTTTTACATTCAAATTGATAAGCGTACTCTATGGCTTCTGGTTCTGAAATTGAAGAAGTGTTTAACATAGTTCTTAATTTTTTGCCTGTTACTGTAAATTTATCAATAGAATTTAATAATTCGTTATTAATTAATAATTTTATAGTATTTCTAGGGTTGCCACCATGAGGGACAGATTTAGCTTCTATTATATTGATATGACCATTTAAATCTTCTAAAAGTACAAAGCCAATGTTAGAAGCTCCTATACATAATCCAAGAGATTTCATAATTCCACTCCCATCTGCATAACATCGTCTTATATTAGAATAGATTTTAATTATATTTTAATACAATACAGGCAAATTTATCCATATTTTTCTTATGATTATTATCTAATTTTTTTATATTTATGTATTTATGAAAAGATAGATTATTTAGATAGTGAAGATTAATAGAATTACAAATTAGTTTATCTATTTAGAAAATAAGAAAATGGGATAAAAATTTTGTAATATTATGGAGAAATATGTCGTTTTAAAAAACTTTAGAATATTAATAAAATTTGATATAATTATAGATACAATTGACAATTAAATATTGTTTTTAGAGGATATATTTTACAAAAATGAGATAAAGAATATGGAAGTGGTTAGATAAAAGGGGTGGGTCTTTGAGACATATAAATAATAAACTATTTATTATAATTGAATTTATAGTGCTTCCATTGCTAATTATATATACCCTTTTTATATCAAAAAATATTCAACTTACTAATAAACTTTCTATTGTCTACTTTGGATTGTATCTTATAGATTATCATTATTCTAAAATTCAAAAGTTACTGAAAAAAGTTAAAAAATAAAGAATAAACTTTTAAACTAGGTAAAAACTTACAAAAATATAAGAAAATTATTGATTTTACAAAAAGTTTTGATTATAATTATAGTGTAAGAAAATTTCATACAAGACTGTTTTGTTTACAGTGATGGTGTAAAAAACACTACCACTTAGTAAATAAAATCCAGTGCATTTATAAAGGTTTTCAAACTACCTTTATGTGTACTGGATTTTTTGTTGTTTAATATATTTAAAAAAATAAATAAAATTATATAAAGTTTACTATGGAGGGGATTGATATGAGCAAAAATAAAGCACCAAAAAATCATGTATTTTACAGAAATCAAAATTGGCATTATCCACAAATAGAAAGAGGGGAAGGGATATATCTATATGATAAAGATGGCAGAAAATATATAGATGGGTGTTCAGGGTCTGCAGTAGCTAATATTGGTCATGGTAATAAAGAAGTAGCTGAGTTTGCAAAACAGCATATTGAAAGAATAGCATTTACACATCTTTCAAGGTGGACAGTAGATTCTATAGAAAAATGTGCAGAAAAAATTGCTAATTGGGCTCCTGGAGATTTAAATCATGTATATTTTGTATCTGGTGGTTCAGAAGCTACAGAAACAGCATTAAAAATGGCAAGACAATACTTTGTTGAAAGAGATGGAAAAAATACTTCTAAATGGAAGGTAATATCTAAATGGAATTCTTTCCATGGAAATACTATGGGTGCTTTATCAATGACTGGTATTGTAGGAAGAAGGAAACCTTATGACCCTATATTAATAAATTTTCCTAAAATACCTCAATTTTATCATTATAGAAATCCTTGGGGATGTGAAACTTTAGAGGAAACTAGTATAATGGCGGCAAAAGCGCTTGAAGAAGAAATTTTAAGACAAGGGCCTGAAAATGTGGCAGCTTTCATAACTGAACCTGTTGTCGGTTCGGCAGCTCCGGGGGTACATCCAGAAAAAATATATTTTAAAATGGTAAGAGAAATATGCGATAAATACGATATTCTTTTAATAGTAGATGAAGTTATGGCTGGTTTTGGAAGGACAGGCAAAAAATTTGCTGTAAATCATTACGATATAGTTCCAGATATAATTGCTTGTGCTAAAGGAATGAGCTGTGGTTATACTCCAATAGGAGCAACTATAGCAAATGACAAAGTATTTAATACTATAATGGTTGAAGGTTCTGGACATTTTATACATGGGCATACTTATGCAGGAAATCCTCTTTCATGCGGTATAGCTTATAAAGTAATGGAAATTATTGAAAGAGAAGGTTATGTAGAAAATGCAGCAGAGCAAGGTGAATATTTGATGAATAAACTTAAAGAACTTTATAAATATCCTATTGTTGGAGATATAAGAGGCAAAGGCTTGATGATAGGTATTGAGTTTGTTAAAGATAAAGATACAAAAGAACCTTTTGATACAGCAGTAGGGCTTAAGAATAGGATAACTGTAAATTCTTTAGAAGAAGGATTAGTTGTTTATCCGGGTGGAGGTTCTGTAGATGGGGTACGTGGAGACCATATTCTTATAGCACCACCAATAAATATTACTAAAGAAGAAATAGATGAGTTATTTAATGCACTTGAAAAGGGAATAGAGAAAACTTGTGAAGAAGTATTATAAAAAGAATAAAAATTCCTTAATTTAAAAAAGTGAAAGGAGTTAATTTATGGAAAAGCTGATAATTACAATTGCACCTACGGGAAATGTTCCTACAAAAGAATTAAATCCTCATTCTCCTCTAACTGTAGATGAAATAGTAGAAGATATAAAAAAATGTAGAGAATTAGGTGCTTCAATTGCTCATATACATGTAAGAGATAAAGACCTTAAGCCGACGAGTGATAGAGAAATATTCAAAAAAGTTTTAGATAAATTAGATGAAGAAAATGTTGATATTATAAAACAAGTATCAACTGGAGCTAGAGGTGGAGGAAATACAATTGATTGGAGAGGACAAATGCTTGACTTAAATGTCCATATGGCAAGTCTTTCTACTGGTTCATCTAACTTTCCAACTAGTGTAAATGCCAATTCACCTGAACTTATAGAAGCATTAGCTAAAAAAATGCTTGATAATAATATAAAGCCAGAGATAGAAGTTTTTGATGTAGCAATGATTCATAATGCGGTTAGATTAATGAAAAAAGGGATATTAAAGCCACCTTTACATTTTAATCTAGTTATGAATGTACCGGGTTCTATACCGGGAACGCCTAAAAATCTCATGTTTCTTGTAGAAAGTTTGCCACAAGGCTCTACATGGACTGTTAGCGGTATAGGAAAATCTCAAATTCAAATGATTACTATGGCTATTCTTTTAGGAGGGCATGTGAGAACGGGATTAGAAGATTGTTTATATTATGAAAAGGGGACTTTAGCAACTAATGAAATGCTTGTAAAAAGAGTAGTTAGAATAGCTAAAGAATTAGGTAGAGAAATTGCTACGGTGGAAGAAGCCAAAAATATTCTAAATTTGGTATAATATAAATATAAAATAAAATTCGCAAAAGTTTGAAAATGGGGGTTTGAATATGGAAAAGGTAAGAAGTATTGATGAAGCTGTATCTTGTATAAAAGACGGAATGACAGTCATGATAGGAGGATTTTTAGGAGTAGGAACTCCAGAAAGTTTAGTAGATGCATTAATAGAAAAAGGAGTAAAAGATTTAACAATCATATGTAATGATACAGCATTTCCAGAAGTAGGTATTGGGAAACTCATAGTAAAAAAGATGGTAAAAAAAGTTATAACATCTCATATAGGAACAAATCCTGAAACCGGAAGACAATATAATGAAAAAGAATTAGAAGTAGAATTAGTACCTCAAGGTACATTGGCAGAAAGAATACGCTGCATGGGAGCAGGACTTGGCGGATTTTTAACACCAACAGGCATAGGAACAATAGTAGAAGAAGGAAAAGAAAAAATAACAGTTGAAGGAAGAAAATACATATTAGAACTACCCTTAAAAGCAGATGTAGCACTTATAAAAGGAGAAAAGATAGATAAAAAAGGTAATATATACTATGACAAGGCAGCAAGAAACTTCAATCCCCTTATGGCAATGGCAGCTGACGTAGTAATAGCAGAAGCAGAAGAAATAGTAGAAACAGGAGAAATAGACCCAAATGATGTTATGACACCGGGGATATTTATAGATATGATAGTAAAGGGGGATAAATAAAATGGATAAAAAAGAAATAATAGCTAGGAGAGTAGCAAAAGAA
>NZ_FRAJ01000019.1 GCF_900142285.1 Caminicella sporogenes DSM 14501
TATATTCGACATCTACTCCCTAATCTCCTTTTTGCCACTTAAAAAACCTTATCATAATTTCTTATGATAAGGTTTGACTTTTTCAGTGACCTCCTGCGTATGCAGGGATTTTTTTATGCAATTTTAAATTTAACTAAAAAGTGGTAAAGATTTAAAGGAAATATGAATATTTTATTAGTAATGATATTATTAATTTTGTGAGGTGTTAATTAAATGTATAATCAATTTATGAGCTGTCCTTTTTTAAATTCAGTAAAAGATTACTACAAAGACTATTATAGACGAGTTAATTCGAGTTATGTTAGAATACTACATGCTTCACCTGACGCACCAGCAGTAGATATTTATGTTAATAATAGTCCCATTGCACTTAATTTTCCATATAGGGGTTTTACTCAATATATTCCTTTGCAAAATGGGATATATAGTATAAAAATTTTTCCAGCAGGAAGCAGGAGAAATTTAATTATAGATAAAAATATAAATATTCCAGCAAATACTATTTTAACTATTGCAATGGTTAATGAGTTGCAGAATATAGCTTTATATCCTATAGAGGATACTTCTATGAATATCCAACCGGGAAAGGTTAAATTGAGATTTGTTCATTTATCGCCAAATACACCAAGTGTAGATGTTAGATTATCTAATGAAAGAAGTTTATTTAAAGATGTAGAATATAAGGAAGTAACTAATTATATAACTATGAATCCAAATATTTATACTGTTGAAATTTATAAGACAAATAGTAATCAGAGAATATTGTATGTACCAAATGTAAAATTAATGTCTAATAAATTTTATACAATTTATGCGGTTGGACTTTTCGGAAAAAGACCTCCTTTACAAGTTTTAATTCCTTTAGATGGAGGTACATATTTGAGATTTTGAAAAAAATAGAAAAAAATATTGAAAATCATTGACAGAAGTATAAAACTATAGTAATCTTAATATGTACAAAATTTATAGATGATTAGCATTGGCAGATGAAGTTTATTGAGATTTTCTTCTTGAATAGTATAGAGGGAAATGTTCAATAGATTTTAAAGTTTATAAGGTGCAATCATCAATAACTAAAGAGTTTTAGGAGGATGTAAGAATGAAGAAAGGTACAGTAAAATGGTTTAATTCAGAGAAAGGTTATGGATTTATCTCAGTTGAAGGAGAAAATGATGTATTTGTTCATTTCTCAGCTATTCAAGGAGAAGGATTCAAGACTTTAAATGAAGGGGAAATGGTTGAGTTTGAAATAGTTGAAGGTACTAGAGGACCTCAAGCTGCTAATGTAGTGAGATTATAGTCATTTAATCATATATAGATTATGAGACAAATAAATTGTAGAAAACAAGACGGCTTATATGTTTGTGTAAGCCGTTTTTTAATTGTTTGTAATAAAAAATAACAAAAATTTAATAAATATATTGACAATTTATATTATAGGTATTATACTGTTAATCAATTATAAAATTGAATATTTATACTCTTATCAAGAGTGACGGAGGGAACTGGCCCTATGAAGTCCGGCAACCAGTACATTGATTATGTACAGTGTACAATGGTGCTAATTCCAGCGGTAGAAATACCGGCAGATGAGAGTGCTTTATTTATTTATTAAAGCCTTTTCCAATGTCGGAAAAGGCTTTTGTTATATATAAAAGATATAAGGAGGAATTATTATGTCAATAAAAAAATCTTATGAAGAAATTAATGAAAAGATAAAAAAAGGTAAAGCAGTAATTGTAACGGCAGAAGAAGTGATTGACATAGTTAAAGAAAAAGGAATAAAAGATGCCACTAAGTATGTAGATGTAGTAACAACTGCAACTTTTGGACCAATGTGTTCAACAGGTGCATTTTTGAATTTTGGTCATTCAGACCCTCCGATAAGAATGTCTAAGGTGTACTTAAATGATGTTCCAGCTTATGCTGGACTTGCAGCAGTTGACGTATATATTGGAGTTACTGAAGAATCTGAAAGCAAAGGTAAAGAATATGGTGGAGCACATGTAATTTGTGATTTGATAGACGGTAAAAAAATTTATTTAAAAGCAACATCTAAAGGAACAGATTGTTATCCAAGGAAAGAAATAGAAACTTATATTACTAAGGATTCTATCAATGAAGCATATTTGTTTAATCCTAGAAATTGTTATCAAAATTATAATGCAGCTATTAACACTTCAGACAGAAGACTTTATACCTATATGGGTATTTTAAAGCCAAACAAAGGCAATATAACTTATTCAACTACTGGGCAATTAAGTCCTATGCTTAATGACCCTTTATACAGAACGATAGGTATAGGAACTAGAATTTTTCTAGCTGGAGCAGTAGGATATGTTTCATGGCAGGGAACACAATTTAATTCAGGCTGTGTTAGAGATGAAAGAGATATACCTTTAGGAGGAGCTGGAACTTTGGCTGTAATAGGAAATTTAAAAGAAATGAGTACAAAATATATAAAACCAGTGGTTTTTAAAAGATATGGAATATCAATGTTTGTTGGAATAGGTATACCAATACCTATACTTGATGAAGATATGATGAAAAATGTTTCAATAGAAGATAAAGATATTTATACAAATATTATTGATTATAGCGTAGAAAAGAGAAATAAACCAAGTTTAGGGCGAGTAAGCTATGCACAGCTTAGAAGTGGAAAAGTAAATTTAAATGGAAAAGAAATAAAGACGATACCTCTTTCAAATCTTCAAAAAGCACGAGAAATAGCAAATATATTAAAAGATTGGATTGAAAAAGGAGATTTTCTACTTCAAGAGCCTATACAGAAATTTCCTTTAAACAATAAATTAAACACTCTTGAAATAGATACCATTAGTGCAGTGTAGGTGATTTACAATGTATCAGTACAGATTTTACAGGGATTATATCAAAGCTGCTGATTTAATAAATTTTACAGTTGTAGATAGAGAGTCTGATTTAAATATATCGTCAAAAATTAATTTGATTGAGGAAGCTAGAATTTATCTAAAAAAATACAGAGATGTAATTATAAATTATGTAAAGAATAATAAAAATTTTTATACAAGTTTAGTGCCTATAGAGATTTCCAAAAGTGCTCATAAAATAATTAAGCATATGGCAAGGGCGTCAACTGCTGCTAACGTTGGACCTATGGCAGCAGTTGCAGGAGCCATATCACAGTATGTGGGATTAGATTTATTGAAAAATACAGATGAAATCATAATAGAAAATGGTGGAGATATTTTTATTAAAACAAATAAAAGGAGAAAGATATTGATTTTTGCTGGAAAATCTCCTTTTTCAGAGAAAATTGCACTATCAGTTGAGCCAGAAGAAACACCTTTAGGAATTTGTACTTCTGCGGGAACAATAGGACATTCTTTAAGTTTTGGTAAAGCTGATGCAGTAGTAGTTTTATCTAAAGATACTTTATTAGCTGATGCGTCTGCAACTGCCATAGGGAATATTATAAAAGGACCTGATGATATAAGTAAAGGAATTGAGTTTGGAAAATCAATTAAAGGTATAGAAGGAATATTAATAATAATTGGAGATAAGATGGGAGCATGGGGAAATATGAATATAGTTAAGCCTTGAAATTTTACTTATATTTTTTATTAGCTATTGGTTTAATTTAATAAGATATCATATTTAATAAAAAATATTTATGATGGGGAGGATATTAAAGTTGATTAAATATAAATTTAAAAATAAAAGACCTTTGATTTCATTTGAAATTTTTCCGCCTAAAAGGGATTATCCTATAGATACAATATATAATACAATAAAGGCACTAAATGATTTAAGACCTGATTTTATAAGTGTAACTTATGGTGCTGGTGGGAGTACAAAGGATACAACTGTTGAAATAGCATCATTTATCAAAAATAAATACAATTTATCTTCTTTAGCACATCTTACTTGTTTTACATCCAGTAGAGAAGATATTGATAATATTTTAAATTCTCTTAAAGCACATGGTATAAGAAATGTATTGGCTTTAAGAGGAGATTATCCTAGTGGAAATAATTTAAGCTATGCTATATCAAATAGTTATAAGTATGCAAGAGATTTGATTGCACATATCAGAGAAAGAGGAGAATTTTGTATTGGTGCTGCATGTTATCCTGAAAAGCATATAGAGTGTAAAAGCTTGAATTTAGATTTAATTTATTTAAAGGAAAAAGTAGATGCAGGAGTTGATTTTCTAATAACACAATTATTCTTTGATAATGAAATTTTTTATAGATTTAGAGAAAAAACTAGCAAATTAAATATAGATGTACCTATTTTAGCAGGAATTTTGCCTGTACTTAATAAAAAACAAATTGAAAGAATTGTTTCATTAACGGGATGTACACTTCCGCCAAAATTTTTAAGAATACTGCAAAAGTATGAACACAATCCTGAAGCATTAAAGGAAGCAGGAATAGCATATGCAGTAGAACAAATTGTTGACTTGCTTTCGTGGGGGGTAGATGGAGTTCACATTTATACGATGAACAAGGCAAAAACGACTAGAAGGATTTTAAATAGTATTAAAAATATAAGGGGTGCATTGGTAAATGAGTGTGTATATTGATTATAATCCCGTTAATAGAGAAGAAGTTGGAATAAATATAGATAAAAGAGAAGTTTTGAGATATTTAGGATATAAAAATGGAGCAGTAGACAGTAAAATCGATAAAATGATAAACGAATGTATAGTGGAATTAAAAGAAATAGCAAAAACAAATTTTGTTTTTAATATATTTGATATTAGCAAAAAGAATAATGAAGTTTTTATAGGTAATAAGATATTTAAACTTGAAGGAAGAGATATTGTTAAGCATTTGAAAAATTCCGAAAAATGTGCTGTTATGGCAGCAACATTAGGAAGTGAAGTAGATAAAAAAATAATGTATTATGGTAAAATTGACTTGGTGAAAAGTATAGTATTTGATGCATGTGCAACAGCAGGGATAGAGGCTTTATGTGATAGTGTAGAAACTATAATAAAAAAGATTGCGGCAAATAATGGATATTATATTACATCAAGATATAGTCCGGGATATGGGGATTTTCCAATTAATGTTCAATTTAAAATTTTAGAATTATTAACAGCTTTTCAAAATATAGGTTTGACTATAACTGATAGTTGTATTTTAGTTCCGAGGAAGTCTGTAACAGCGTTAATAGGATTTTCAAAGAAAGGGAATATAACAGAAAAAAAGGATTGTAAAAATTGTAGACTTTTTAAAAATTGTCTGTTTATAAAGGAAGGAGATAACTGTGGAAATACAAAAAATATTAAATGATAGATTTTTATTATTTGATGGAGCTATGGGTACTATGCTCCAGAAAAAAGGACTAGGAGCAGGTAAGCTGCCTGAAATATATAATATTAATAAACCACAGATTATTTACGATATTCATAAAAAATATTTAGATGCAGGTGCAGATATAATAACTACTAATACATTTGGAGCAAATAAGTTGAAATTAAGAGAATTTAAATATTCTGTAGAAGATGTAATAAGGGAAGCAGTAAAAATAGCGAGAAGTGCAGCAGGTAATAAATTTGTTGCTTTAGATATTGGACCTATTGGAAGAATGATGAAGCCAATAGGAACGTTAAGTTTTTATGATGCATATGAAATTTTTAAACAGCAGATAATTATAGGAAGTAGAGAAGGAGCAGATTTAATACTTATAGAGACAATATCTGATTTGTATGAAGCAAAGGCAGCTGTTCTAGCTGCAAAGGAAAATAGCAGTCTACCTGTTTTTTGTACAATGACATTTCAAGAAAATATGCGTACTTTGACAGGAACAGATCCAATTACTATGGTACAGGTTTTACAAGGGCTTGGAGTTGATGCATTAGGGTTAAACTGTTCTCTTGGTCCAAAACAGCTGAGTCCAATAGTAGATGAAGTACTTAAAGTGTCAACTGTTCCAGTTATAGTACAGCCAAATGCAGGCTTACCTAAAATAGAAAAAGGAGAAACGGTATACGATATAACGCCAAGTGAATTTGTTTGTGAAATAAAGAAAATGGCTGAAAAAGGAGTAGCAATATTTGGAGGATGTTGCGGCACAAATCCAGATTTTATAAAAGCTATTAAAGAAAATTTAAATAGCTTAAAACCAAAAAAATTAAGCAATAAAAGATTAACTACTGCCTGTTCTTCTACAAAAACAGTGATTATTGGTCAGGAAGTAAAAATAATAGGTGAAAGGATAAATCCAACGGGAAAGAAAAAATTAAAGGAAGCTCTTAAGACTAATAATATTGACTATATAATATCTGAAGCTATAGTTCAAAAAAAGGCAGGTGCAGATATATTAGATATAAATTTAGGTCTTCCTGAGATAGATGAAAGAGAAATGATGAAAAAAGTTATTTTGGAACTTCAAGGAATTATAGATATTCCGCTTCAAATAGATAGTATGAAGTCAGATGTAATAGAAGAAGCAGTAAGGATATATAATGGAAAACCGATAATAAATTCTGTAAATGGTAAAATTTCAAGTATGAAAAAAATATTTCCAATAGCAAAAAAATATGGAGCATGTGTCATATGTTTATGTCTTGATGAAGAAGGATTAGGGGAAACTGTGGAAAGGAAGCTTGAAATAGCTGAAAAAATAATAAATACAGCAAAGGCATACGGAGTACCAGAAGAAAATCTATTGATAGATTGTCTGACGCTTACTGTTTCTACCTCTCAAGAAACTGTTTTGGAGACTCTCAAGGCAATAAAAATGATAAAAGAAAAATATAATGTTAAGACAGTATTGGGGGCTAGTAATGTTTCATATGGGCTTCCAAACAGAAAAGCTATAAATGTTACTTATTTAGCATTAGCCTTAGGATATGGATTAGATGCACCTATAACTGACCCTACTATAGAAATTATTATGGATGTAATTAGGGCTTTTAAAGTACTTTCTAATCAAGATAAAGAATGTAAGGAGTATATAGAATTTTATAGCAATAAAAGTTGTGAAATAGCAACAGTTAAAAAAATAGAAAAAGATTTAAAACAATTAATTATTAACGGAATGAAGGAAGAAGCTTATTTGAAAACGAAAGAAATTTTAAAGACAAGAGAAGCTATGGAAGTAGTAGATACATATTTAATTCCTGCACTCGATATTGTTGGTGAAAAATATGAAAGAGGAATAATTTTTCTTCCACAGCTCATTAGAAGTGCTGAAACTGTAAAGGCTTCATTTGAAGCTGTTAAAGAGAAACTAATAGTAGAAGAAAAAAATAAAATATCTAAAGGAAAAATAATATTGGCTACTGTCAAAGGAGATATACACGATATAGGTAAAAATATAGTTAAAATACTACTTGAAAATTATGGATTTGAAGTTATAGACTTGGGAAGAGATGTTTCTGTAAAAGAAATAATAGATACAGCTATAAAAGAAGATGTAAAGCTGATAGGGTTAAGTGCTTTAATGACGACTACTATTCAAAGTATGGAAGAAACTATAAGAGAAATTAAACTGCATAAACCTGACTGTTGTGTTATGGTTGGTGGAGCTGTACTTAATAAGGATTATGCAGAGATGATAGGGGCTCATTTTTATGGAAAGGATGCCAGAGAAGCTGTAAAAATTGCTCAAAAGATATTTGGAGTATAAATATTAGACATTATTATAAATTTTTGGTATTCTAAAGTAGACTACAAAATAAAGGAGAGTTAAATAAATGGATAAAAACAAAGTGTTGGCAACAGTTAATGGAAAAGCTATAACAGAGGGATATGTAAATGAAGTATTAGAAGGCATGGGCCCTCAAAAAGCTATGCAGTTTAATTCGGAACATGGAAAGAGACTTCTTTTAAATGATTTAATCAATGAAGAATTATTTTATTTAGGTGCTAAAGAATCAGGTTATGAAAATGATAAAGAATTTCAAGAACAGTTAGAGCAGATGAAAGCAAATTTACTTAAGCAATATGCTCTTAAAAAACTATTAGAAGATGTAGAAGTTACAGAAGAAGAATTGTTAGATTATTATAATCAAAATAAAAATTATTTTAAAACACCAGAAAGTGTTAGGGCAAGTCATATTCTTGTTGATACAGAAAAAAAAGCTAATGATATATTAGAAGAACTAAATAAAGGTCTATCTTTTGAAAGTGCTGCTGAAAAGTATTCAAAGTGTCCTTCTAAAACTAATGGAGGCGATTTAGGATATTTTACAAGGGGTAGAATGGTTCCAGAATTTGAAAAGGCTTCATTTGAAATGGAAAAAGGTGAAATATCAAAACCTGTTAAGACTCAATTTGGGTATCATATAATTAAATTAATAGATAAAAAAGAAGAGAGTATTAGTAAGTTTGAAGATGTAAAAAATAGGTTAAAGGAACAACTTCTAATGAATAAACAAAGACAAGTGTATTTAAACAGAGTTAATGAATTAAAAAAGAAATATGAAGTAGTAATTAATGAATAAAATAATTTAAAAATTTTATATTTAGAAAAAAGCACCTGCTTTTTTGCAGGTGCTTAATTTATATGTGTTTAGCAAATTCTTTACCAAATTCATAACATTCTTTAAGCGTTTCTTCAGATGGGAAGAATTTTTTACTCATTGGTTCAAAAGGAACTTTAAAGCTCATTTGTTTTAACAAAGTATGTGCCATTTTTATACCTTCACCACTCCAGCCGTAAGAGCCAAATACTCCAGCAACTTTACCCATATTTGCCATTGGGTCTATAACAGAAAGAACGTCCCACATAGGTTTAACCATAGTTTTATTTATTGTTGGAGAACCAAGTAGCAGACCTTTAGAACTATTGATAATCAAGTGTATTTTTTCTAGGCTTTCATTTTCTACATCTAGAAATTCGACTTTAATTCCTTCTGATTCTAAACCCTCTTTAATTTTTTCAGCCATGACAGCAGTATTAGTGTAAGCTGATAGATATAAAAGAGCTACTTGTTTTTGATTTCTGTTTTCCACTTCATTTTTAGACCATTCATAGTATTTTTCAATATTGTATTTGATATTTTCAGATAAAATAGGTCCATGTGAAGTTAAAATTATTTCAATATCTAAATCTTTAACTTTTTCTAGAGCACTTAGTACATGTTTAGCAAAAGGTTTTACTATACTATCATAGTAGTATTTAAAAGATTCTTTATATTCATTTTTATAAACAGATTTAGGGTCGATTGAACTGTAGTGAGTACCAAATCCATCGCAAGTAAAAAGTACTTTATCTGCTTCATCGTAAACAAACATAGTATCTGACCAGTGAAGGAAAGGAGCAGTTATAAATTTTAATTTTTTACTGCCTATATCTAAAGTTTCTCCATCACTAATAATATGACAATTAAAATCACCATTAATTTGTTCTTTTAAAAATATGCTTGCAGCTTTAGTACAATAGACTACTGCATTAGGATTTATTTCTAAAATGTATTTTAAGCTTCCTGAATGGTCTGGTTCAGTATGATTGATTATTATATAGTCTATTTTTTTTATATCAGTCAATTTACTAAGTTTTTCAATAAATTCGTCCTTAAAATTTGGTTTAACTGTGTCAATTAAAATTTTTTTTTCATCATCAATGAAATATGAATTATACGTTGTACCGTATTCAGTTTTCATTACAATATCGAAAACTTCTAATTCAGGGTCTAATACTCCTGTCCAGTAGATATTATTTTTGATTTTAAAATGTTCCATGTAAAGTACCTCCTCAAATTTTATAAAAATAAATGATAATTGTTTTCATTATATTGCACACTAATATTGATACCCAAAAATTTAAGTATTAACAATTTTTTTTTTAAAATAATAAAATTATTTTTTATTTTGTAATGATGTTTTTATTTTTGATTGTTATTGAATTTCTATCATATTCAATTAGTCCTTCTTTTTGCATTTTGGCAAGTTCTCTGGAAAGAGAAGGTCTGTGAATTCCCAATCTTTCAGCCCATTCTTTTTTAGTCATGTTTAGGCTTATTTTTAAACTATTTTGTCTAAAATATTCATAAGTTAAGAATTCTATTATTTGTTCTCTTATAGTTTTCATACTTATAGTTTTAAGTTTATTTCCAAGCATAAAGGCTTTATTAGATATATCTCTCATAAATTCATATAGAAAATGGTAGTTATATTGGCATAAACTTAAAATCAAATCTTTTTTTATGTGCAGTAAAGTAGAATCTTCTATGGAAGATACATTCATAGGATAATTGTTTTGGTCGCAAAAGAGCAGGTTGCCTCCTATTTTAGAACCTGTTTCAAATATATTTATAGTTAAAATATTTCCATTTTCATCTACATTTTGTATTAAAAGAGCCCCTTCGAGAATTATATCTAAAGTATTGCATTTTTCATTTTGCAAATATATTAATGTCTTTTTTGGATAATTTGATATTCTATGGTTATTTTCATTAAAAAAAGTATAGAAATCTTTTTCAGTAAGATTTTTAAATAAGTCAAAAGTTTTTAATAAAGGGATATAATATTTGAGTTTCATAAAAAATTCTCCTTTTATAAATAGTTGTAACATATGTTACGGAATTATGTCTTTGAAAAAATTATAATAAAACTATAAAAAAATTGAAAGGGGAAATAAAAAATGGATATATTTACTTTAGCTTTTTGGATTATAACTTTAATTCTTTTTTTAATATCGATTAAAAAAGATAAGAAAAAGACTATTGATTCAATGAAAATGTCAAGAAATATGATGAAGAATATGATGGGAGAAATTATAGGTATATTGTTTTTAATAGGGCTGATTCTTTCATTTATACCACCTGAAACTATAAAAAATTATATGGGAGGAAATCATATTTTCATATCGACATTTATTTCAGCTCTTGTTGGAAGTATAACATTGATACCGGCATTTGTAGCTTTTCCTCTTGTAGGTTCTTTAGTAGATAAAGGAGCTAGTATAATGCCAGCAGCAGCTTTTTTAACTACTCTAACTATGGTTGGGATAGTAACTTTTAGTCTGGAAAAAAGAGAATTTGGATTAAAGTTTGCTCTTACTAGAAATACATTGAGCTTTATATTTGCAGTGTTGATTTCTTTGGTTATGGGGGTGATTATATGATATTGACAGAAAAAATAAAGAAAAATAAAATGCTGTTTAGTGTCAGTCTGGTATATATTATATTGTTAATAGTAAATAGACAAAAAGCTGTAGAGTCATTTAATAATAGTATGTACTATGTGATAGAAATGTTTCAGATAATGCCTGTAGTATTTATACTGACATCTTTAATAGAAGCATGGGTTCCTAAAAAAGTAATAATAGACAATTTAGGAGAAAAATCTGGCTACAAAGGCAAACTCTTTTCATTTATAGTTGGAAGTCTTTCAGCAGGTCCTATTTATGCAGCTTTTCCAATATGCAAGACTTTAATTAGAAAAGGAGCAAGTATTTCAAATGTAGTAATAATATTGAGTGCTTGGGCAGTTGTGAAAGTTCCTATGTTAGTTAATGAAGCTAAATTTTTAGGTGTTGAGTTTATGATTTTGAGATGGATACTGACAATAATATCAATATTGATTATGGCTTACATGGTATCTGTATTTGTTAAAAGGGATAGTATACCTAAATTAGAGCAGTATGAAAATCTTGAAGAGGAAGACATGAGGGTTAATATAAATAGAGATTATTGCATAGGTTGTGGAATTTGTGAAAAATTATCTCCAGATAATTTTATGATTGAAAATGGAAAAGCTGTAGTAATAGATGGTGAAATAAATGATAGAAATAGAGAATCTGTAAAAAATGCTGTAGAAAAATGTCCAGTAAATGCAATAACTTTATAAAAGTTAACTGATTATTGAGTATATAAGGGTGGAAATACCCTTAATTTTTTTTGTCTATTTTATTTTTTATTAAATTTTCAATATTATTTATTTTTTCTTTTTGTTTTAATAGCAAATATATTAGTGGCATGATTATAAAAATTTTTACTGCTATTTGATAGAAAATTGATAGTAGAGCGTATTTAGTAAAAAAGATATTGTAAAAGCATATATCCATTCCAATGGTTAAGAACATAAAAGATAAAGTTATGAATACATACTGTGTTAAAAAATTGTAATTGTCAATAAAAGAAGATATTTTTTTAAACAATATGACTACATCCTTTCGATATTTGATAATAAATATAATATGCAAAATTTTAAAAAATTGATAAAATTAAATATTGCTGTAAGTATTAAAAATGCTGTGCAGTTTTATTTATAAAGTCTAATGATATAATAAATATTGTATAGACGAGGGGGAATATAGTTAGGAGTTAAGAGTTAGAAAGACATTAAAAGAATGACTCTAGGCTGATTAGATGAGAGCTGAAAGTGAATAATTATAATTTCTAATTAACATAGGGAGGATATAAATGTATATTTTAGATGTAAATCTTGTACATAAAAGTTATTCAATATATATAAAAAAAGGTATTATAAGAGATATAGGGCGAAAGTTAAGAAAAATATATAAAAATGAAAAAATAGCTGTAATAACAGATTCAAATGTTGAAAAAATATATGGGAAAAATATAGAGGATAATCTTAAAAGAAATGGATTTTTAATAGAGAAAATAGTGGTTAAATCAGGAGAAGAAAGTAAATCACTTGAAGTTTTAAAGTATATTTATGATAGACTTTTAGATTTTGAAATAAATAGAGGGGATTTGATACTTACTTTTGGAGGAGGAGTAGTTGGGGATTTAGGTGGTTTTGCTGCTTCTACACTTTTGAGGGGAATACCGTATGTACAAGTTCCAACATCTCTTTTAGCACAAATTGATAGCAGCATAGGGGGAAAAGTTGCCGTAAACTTATCAAGAGGAAAAAATCTTGTAGGTAGTTTTTATCATCCAGAGGCAGTATTTATAGACCCTGTACTTTTGGAAACTCTTGAAAAAAGATTTTTATATGATGGAATGGCAGAAGTAATAAAATATGGTTGTATAAGAGATAGAAAATTATTTAAAAATTTACTTAAATATAATACAGAAAAAGAGTTGTTTGATAATATAGAAGAAATAATATATTCATGCTGTAGTATAAAGAAAGAAATAGTTGAAAATGATGAGAAAGACAAAGGAGAAAGAATGTTATTAAATTTTGGACATACTTTAGGTCATGCTGTAGAAAAATATTTTAAATATGAGAAATATACTCATGGAGAAGCTGTAGCAATAGGTATGTATAATATAACAAGGAGAAGTGAAGAGCAGGGAATGACAGAAAAAGGCACAGCAAATTTAATTAAAGAAATATTAAATAAATATTATTTGCCATATAAAATGCCGGATATGGATAAAGAAGAGATAATTAAGACTATAAATCTAGATAAGAAAAATAAAGGAAGTGAAATGAATATAGTTTTATTAAAGAAAATAGGAGAAAGTTATATAAAAAAGATAAAAAAAATTGATGTAAAAAAATATTTTTATTAAATTTTAAAGTAAATCGTCTGCAAATTGAGAAGGGAGTTAGAAGATTGAAAAATACAGTAAAGATAAATCCATCTGTATTAAGTGGAGAGATAAAAATTCCACCATCAAAGAGTATTAGCCACAGAGCTATTATATGTGCAGGACTTTCAAATGGAATAAGTTATGTAGATAATTTAATATTATCAGACGATATAAAGACAACTATAAATGGAATGAAGTCTTTAGGAGCTGATATTGAATGTATAGAAAGTAAAGTTTGTGAAAATGTATATTGTGCTAAAATTAAAGGAACTCAAGGAATTAAAGTTCTAAATTCTACTATTGATTGTAATGAATCAGGTTCAACTCTCAGATTTTTAATACCATTTGCACTTTTAGCAGGTGAAAAGATTACATTTACAGGGCGTGGAAAGCTGATTGAACGACCTCTTACTCCTTATTATGAAATATTTAAAGAGCAGGGTATATATTATAAAAATGATAAAGGGAAATTGCCATTAACTATAAATGGAAATTTAAAATCTGGTGTATTTAAAATTAAAGGCAATATTAGTTCGCAATTCATATCTGGGCTAATGTTTGTACTGCCGCTTTTAGATGGAGATTCATGTATAAAAATTACAACATCTCTTGAATCAAAGGGATATGTTGATTTGACGATAGATGTTTTGAACGAATTTGGAATAGAAATAAAAAATAATGATTATAGAGAATTTTACATAAAGGGAAATCAGAAGTATAAAAGTAAATATTATAAAGTAGAAGGTGATTATTCGCAAGCTGCATTTTGGATGGCAGCAGGATTATTAGGTGGCAGTGTAAAATGTAAAGATTTAAATATAAATTCTCTACAGGGAGATAAGGTAATTTTAGATATATTAGAAAAAATGGGTGGAAAAGTAAAGATAGATAAAAGTTTTATAAAAGTAGATAAGTCAGTACTTTGTGGTAAAGTTATAGATGCTTCACAGTGTCCAGATTTAGTTCCCATACTTGCAGTTTTAGGGGCTTTGAGCAGAGGAACGACTAAAATAGTAAATGCTGCTAGGCTTAGAATTAAAGAATCTGATAGACTAAAGGCAATATCTACTGAGCTTAATAAAATAGGAGCTGATGTAAAAGAGTTAGAAGATGGATTAGTAATAAGAGGAAAAGAAAATTTAAAAGGTGGGGTTGTTGATAGTTGGAATGACCATAGAATAGCTATGGCATTAGCTGTAGCATCTATTAAATGTACACAACCAGTTGTAATAACTGGCTGTGGAGCAGTAAAAAAATCTTATCCAAACTTTTGGGAAGATTTTAAGAGTTTAGGAGGAACTATAGATGAGTAGTGTATGGGGCAAAAATATAAAAATTTCAATTTTTGGAGAATCCCATGGGATAGCTATAGGTGTAGTAATAGATGGTATTCCTCCGGGGATACAGCTTGATATTGAATATATAAACAAGGAAATGAAAAGAAGAGCTCCTGGTAGAAATAAAATATCGACTTCTAGAAAAGAAGGAGACAACTTTGAAATATTGAGTGGTTATTTTAATGGAAGGACTACAGGAACACCTATTGCATCAATAATATATAATACTAATCAAAAGTCAAAGGATTATGAAATTATTAAAAATATTGTTCGTCCCGGACATGCTGATTATACAGGCTATATAAAATATTCTGGTTTTAATGATTATAGAGGTGGAGGACATTTTTCAGGAAGGATTACTGCTCCATTAGTATTTGCTGGAGCAATTGCAAAGCAAATTTTAAATAAAAGAAATATTGTAATTGGGAGTCATATAAAGAGTATAGGAAATATTGAAGAAGATTCTTTTAATATGATAAATTTAGATAAGTCTTTATTGATAAATCTTACAAATAAAGAATTTCCTGTTATAGAAGATGAAAATGAAAAGAGAATGAAAGAATATATTTTAAAGTTAAAAGAAGAAAAAGATTCTATAGGTGGAATAATTGAAACTGCAGTAGTAAATTTACCGGTAGGAATAGGTTCGCCTTTTTTTGATTCTGTTGAAAGCAGACTTTCGCATTTGATTTTTTCTATTCCGGCAGTAAAAGGAATAGAATTTGGGGCAGGATTTAGTATTACAAAACTTAAAGGTTCAATGGCAAATGATGAAATGTATGTTGAAGAAGGGAAAGTAAAGACTTATTCTAATAATAATGGAGGAGTATTGGGTGGTATTACTAATGGTATGCCTTTGATATTTAGAACTGCTATAAAACCTACACCATCAATAGGGACTGTTCAGAGGACAGTAGATATTTCCATTATGAAAAATACAAGTATAGAAATAAAGGGGCGGCATGACCCATGTATAGTGCCTAGAGCAGTACCTGTAGTTGAAGCTGCAGCTGCCATAGGCTTACTGGATTTAATGATGGAAAATAAATTAATATAAAAATTAGGATGTGATAAATTTGAGTCAATTGTATGGTCTTATAGGTGAAAAGTTAAGTCACAGTTTGTCTCCTGCAATACATTTTCA
Organism: Caminicella sporogenes DSM 14501; assembly: GCF_900142285.1. Lineage (NCBI taxonomy): Bacteria > Bacillati > Bacillota > Clostridia > Peptostreptococcales > Caminicellaceae > Caminicella > Caminicella sporogenes. Next base: position 15,932 of record NZ_FRAJ01000019.1, read on the forward strand.
GGTATTTAATGAATTAAAGTTAGATGGACATTATCATCTGTTTGAAGTAAAAAGGAAAGATTTAAAGGATGCAGTTTTGGGATTAAAGGCGTTGGGAGTAAAGGGGGTTAATGTAACTATTCCATATAAGATTGAAATTATGAAGTATTTAGATGAGATTTCGTATGAAGCAGAAAAGATAGGAGCAGTAAATACTATATATTTTAAAGATAATATGATTATTGGGTATAATACTGATTATTATGGTTTTGGAATGATGCTAGATATAAATGCTATAGATGTAAAAAATAAAAAGGCAGTAATATTAGGTAGCGGAGGAGCAGCAAAAGCAGTTGTGCAGTATTTGGTAGACAAAGGTATAGGAGATATTATCATTGTAAGCAGGCATATTAACAGAGCAAAAGAAAAGTTTAAAAATTATGAAGTTATATCCTATGATAAAATAAAATTTTTAAAGTTTCGAGATTTGATTATCAACTGTACCCCTTGTGGAATGTATCCAGATATTCATAATTTACCAATAGATAAGGAATGTATATCTAAATTTGATATAGCCATAGATTTGATTTATAATCCCAGAGAAACGTTGTTTTTAAAGTATTCAAAAGAAAGAGGATTAAAAAGCATAAATGGATTATATATGTTAGTAGGTCAAGCAGTAAGAGCTGAAGAAATATGGAATGAAATGAAAATTGATAGGGCTGTTACTGATAAAATATACCAGATTATTGATTCAAAGATTTAATATAATTATGAAAAATATGTAAAAAAAATCTTTACTTTTAAAGGGAAATTATGTTAATATATATAAAAAAATAAATATTTTAAATTCTATGAATGGAAATAGTAGGTAGTGCATGAAGTTATAGAGAGTCGGGGATGGTGGAATCCTGACACGGATTGCTTACTGAATGGTTCCATGAGAAGCAGTGGGAAATCCTTATTTGGAGAGTATCACTTGCCGTTTGTCTTACGTTACAAAGACAGGGTATCGAAATAGAGATATGTCTATTTCTGTACCTGGAAGAGTGAGATAGTATTAATACTGTCTAAAGTAGGTGGCAACGCGGAATGTGAGCATTTCGTCCTATATAGGATGAAATGTTTTTTTTATTATGTGTTCTTTATTTAAAGATAGTATTGTTCTATCTAATAAGGGTGGCAACGCGGAATGTAAAGCATTTCGTCCCTATATATAGGGATGAAATGCTTTTTATATTATTAAAATAAAATTTTATGAAAATGGGGGAGGAGATAATTATGAGTGAAATGAAAAAGGAATTTGGAAAATTTGGAGGTCAATTTGTACCAGAAACTTTAAAAAAGGCTTTGGTAGAGTTAGAAAGGCATTATGTAGAGGCGATGGAGGATAAAGTCTTTCAAGACGAATATAAATATTATGTAAAAGAATATTCAGGAAGACCTACACCTTTATACTTTGCAGAAAATATAACTAAAGATTTAGATGGAGGAAAGGTTTATTTAAAAAGGGAAGATTTAAATCATACAGGTTCTCATAAAATCAATAATGTAATAGGTCAAGTTTTATTAGCAAAGAGAATGGGGAAAAAGAGGATTATTGCAGAAACGGGAGCAGGTCAACATGGAGTTGCAACTGCTACAGTTTGTGCTATGTTTGGTTTAGATTGTGAAATATTTATGGGTGAAAAAGATATAAGGCGACAGTCACTAAATGTATTTAAGATGAAGTTGTTAGGAGCTAAAATAAATTCAGTGTCTTCAGGAACAGGTACTTTAAATGATGCTGTAAATGAGGCTATGAAAGATTGGATTTTAAATGCAGATAATACTTTTTATGTAATAGGTTCAGTTGTTGGACCGCATCCTTATCCAACGATGGTAAGAAATTTCCAAAAAATTATTGGTGAGGAAGTAAAAGAACAAATTTTTCATATAGAAGGAAGGTATCCAGATTATTTAATAGCTTGTGTAGGTGGTGGAAGTAATTCAATGGGATTATTTTATCCTTTTTGCAAATATAAAGATATAAAAATGTATGGAGTTGAAGCAGGTGGGCTTGGAATAGATACAAATAAACATGCAGCAACAATTACAAAAGGTTCTATTGGAATAATTCATGGCATGATGACATATTTGATTCAAGACAATAACGGGAAGGTTATGCCAGTTCATTCTATATCTGCTGGATTAGATTATCCGGGAGTAGGACCAGAACATGCTTATTTACATTCAATTGGAAGAGTAAATTATGTATCAGTTACAGATTGGGAAGCAGTAGATGCTTTTCAATATTTAACTAAATTTGAAGGGATAATTCCTGCTTTAGAAAGTTCTCATGCTATTGCATATCTGAAAAAATTAGCTCCTAATACGAATAAGGATGATATTATCATAGTTAATTTATCTGGTAGGGGAGATAAGGATATTTATACTGTATCAAAATTTATGAAAAGTTATAGCAAAATTTGATTTATATCACATAATATCTTTAAAATACAGTTTATAATTATATAAATAAAAAAATTAGAGTTTTAATTTAAACTAAATAAGTATTTATTTAGAATGAACAAATTATGAATAAAAAAGAAATAATAAGGAAGAGTACTATAATGAATTTAAAAAATCAGGGAGGAGATTAATTATGGAAATTATTAAGATGGATCAAGTAGAAGGAGTTGTAAACAAAAGAGGTGTATTGGTAAAGCAGTTAATTAAGCATAAGGATACTACAGTTATGAATTTAGTATTAAATCCCGGTGATGTAGTTCCTGAACATTCTGTACCAGTTAATGTTTTTTTCTATATTGTAGAAGGTAAGGGTACTTTACAAATTGGTGATGAAGCAAAGGTTGTAGAGGCTAAGGATATTATTACTTGTCCACCAAACACTAAGATGTCACTTAAGGCTGACCAAGGTGAAAAGTTTGTTGTTCTCAATGTAAAAACTCCAAGTTTATAGTAAAAAAGCCTCTTTGGGGCTTTTTTGTTTTAAGTTAATTCTTTAAGTTTTTTTAGGAAATTTTTAACCTTTAAGTTATTTTGTTTAGATACTATGTTTTTTGAAAAAATGTTTGAGTTTATAAAATAGTAAAAAAATGCTATCCAAATAATTTGGATAGCATTTTTTGATACTTATTAAGTGTAGTAGATTTTTAACCTAATATTTCAGCTAAATCAGCTTCAGCATTTGAAATAGGTTTAAGATTGAAATTATCTACTAATACTTGTAGTACATTTGGAGAAATAAAAGCTGGTAGTGAAGGACCTAAACGAATATTTTTTAATCCAAGAGAAAGTAGTGTTAATAATATACATACAGCTTTTTGTTCATACCATGATAGAATTAATGACAATGGAAGTTCATTTATATCACATTCAAAAGCTTCAGCTAGAGCAATAGCTATTTTGATAGCAGAGTAAGCGTCATTACATTGACCTATATCGAGTAATCTTGGAAGCTCACCTATAGTACCAAATTCTTTTTTATTAAATCTATATTTACCACATGCAAGAGTTAAAATAACTGTATCTTTAGGAGCTTTTTCAGCAAATTCAGTATAGTAATTTCTGCCGGGTTTTGCTCCATCACAACCACCTATTAAGAAGAAATGTCTTATTTTACCACTTTTAACAGCTTCAATTATTTTATCTGCTACACCAAGTACAGTATTATGTCCAAAACCTATAAGAATTTTCTTTTCTTCTTCATCTTCTTGCCAACCGCCTAGTTCAAGAGCTTTTTCAATAATAGGAGTAAAATCTTTTTTACCATTAACTTCTTCAATATGTGCAATATCTGGCCAGCCAACTATACTTGTAGTAAATATTCTATCTTTGTAGCTATCTCTAGGTTTTTGAATACAATTTGTAGTCATTAAGATAGCTCCGGGGATTCCATCAAATTCTTTTTGCTGATCTTGCCATGCTCCGCCGTAGTTTCCTATTAAATGAGGATATTTTTTTAATTCTGGATAAGCATGAGCTGGAAGCATTTCACAGTGAGTATATATATTGATACCTTTACCTTCTGTCTGTTCTAGAAGTTCTTTTAAATCTTTTAAGTCATGACCTGAAACTATTATAAAAGGCCCTTTTTTCTTAGTGATAAGTACTTCTGTTGGAACAGGATGTCCATATGCACCTGTATTTGCACTGTCAAGAAGTTCCATACATTTGAAGTTTACTTGACCGAGTTCTAAGTTTAATTTTACTAAATCGTCTACAGTTAAATTGTCATCTAAAACACTAGCTAGTGCTTTATAAAAGAAATTATTTACAGTATCATCAGTTTTACCTAAAATATAAGCATGATGAGCATATGCACCCATTCCTTTTAGAGCATAGATTAGTAATTCTCTAAGAGACCTTATATCTTCATCTAAGTTTTTATCTGCCATTACTCCTACTTTTTTAGCATCTTTAAGCATTTCTTCTTTTGTATCTGGAGGTATGTATTTTGCTGCCTCCGGAATTTCACTTTCAATATCACCAGCAAGTTTTTTAAGCTGTTCTTTTATTTCATATGCTTTTTTAATATATTCAACAAATCTTTCTGGGTCAAAATTAACATTTGTAAGTGTAGCGAATATAGCGTCCATTACAAATTTATGAGTATTTTCATCAATAGTTTTACCTTGCTGTAAAACTTTTTGACCATAGAAACCGATACCTTTTAAGAGATGAACTAATAGGTCTTGAAGTCCTGCAACTTCTGGACTTTTACCACAGACACCGAATTTTACACAACCTTTTCCACCGAGTGCTTGTTCACATTGAAAACAAAACATTTGATTATCCATTAAACTTACCTCCTTTTATTCTTTTCATAAAAATAATACCCTATTTGCTTATTTTTATTCAGTGATGTATATCACAAAATAATAAATTGTAAAATAAAATGTTAACAAATAGATAAATTTTGAATATGATATAGTACAGTTTAATTTAGGGGTGAGTTAAATGTTTTATAATGATTTTTATGATCAATCTGATTTTCTTTATAGGAGACCACCTAGACCACCTTTAGTAAGACCGCCATTTGCAGCTCCGGGAGGAAGTACAGAAGCTCCAACTTCACCACCACCTCCATTTACTCCTGAAAGACCTGTAGGTGTACTTGCAGTGGATCCAGGTGCAATTAGACCATGTAAGTATAGATTTGTTTACTTATGGCTTAAGGATGGAAGAGAATTTTGGGCATATTTAGTTTTTGTAGGACGTAGGTCTGTTGCAGGATTTAAATGGGTTGGATGCAGAAGATGGGGAAGATGGGTTTATTTTGGAACAGATATTAGAAATATTGAACATTTTGAATGTTATTAAAGAGTATAAAATATGAGAAAGGTGCTGTCTCAAAATGAAGTGTTGAGGCAGCTTTTTTATATCAATTTTAAAATGTTTGTGATTTAAGTCACAGAATATTTTTTGAAATAGGTATATATTAAGATTAAAAACGAAAATAATATATTATAAATTAAATAAGTAAGAAGGAAGGTTAGGAATTATGAAAATAACAAAAGATACATATGTATTTGAAGCTTTAAGGATGAATCCAAATTCTAAAGAGATATTAGAAAAAAATAAAATGGGAAGTATTTTATGTTTTGTATCTCAGTTAGATACATTAGAAGAAGCAGCTGATAGACATGGGATAGATTTAAGTAAATTATTAAAACTTCTCAATGAAGGAATATAGTTTTTTATATCAAAATATAAAAATAGATGTTTTTATTTTAAATTTACGATATAGATACAAAAACTTGAAATTTGGAGTGTGAAAATTATTTGAAGTTCATCAGTTTTTCAATGTTTTTTATTATTATCTTTCTGCCAGATACATCTATGATGTCGTCTTTTTTTAAGTTGCTCAGTATTCTGCTAACAGTTTCTCTAGAAGTTCCAATCATATTACCCAATTCTTCTCGTGAAATTTCAAGTTTTATTTCAAAATTTTCACTATTTTGATTTCCACTTGTTTCATATAAGTTTATTAATACTTCAACAGCTCTATGAAATGCATTGTCTAATGCTATTTGTTTTAATTTGCTTTGAGCTTTATATAATCTTTTACTTAATACTTTAATTAGATTTAAGCTCATATCTGAATTATTTTTAATAAGCTTTTCTAAATCTTCATTTCTTATTATTCCTATTATAGCGTCTTCGATTACTTCGGCAGTAGCAGGATAATTTATATCGTTAAAAATAGTTACTTCTGCAAAGACATTACCATTACCAAAAATGCCAAGTATTAAGTCTTTTCCTTCTTTAGAGGTTTTATAAATTTTAACTTTTCCAGATTTTATAAAATAAAAAGCATTTCCCTTATCGCCTTCCATAAAAATTATACTGCCTTTTTTAAATTTTTTTTCTATAGTTATAGATAATATTTTTTGTAAATCTTTTGTATCTAATTTAGAGAAAAATGGTACTTTACGTAATGTATCAATGCTGTTCATTATTTGTCACCTCAGTTTTAATTTTTACAATATATAAATTAAAAATTTATGTAATTCAATTATATTATAAATTTAGACTAAAAACATTTGATTTTAAAGCAAATTAAAAAAAATAATTGAAAAAAGTTATCAATTATTGATTTATATCACAGATTGTACTTATAGAAATGGGTATGATAAGAATATAAATAAAAATTTTTGGGAGGGTTTTATATGGATAAGAGAAAGTTACATGAAGAATTTAAAAAAGAAATAGGTTTTGTCCCACCGGGTGTTATGGTCTCACAATCTTTTGGAGATGATTTTCAAAAAATAATATCAGAATATCATCATGAAGTTTGGAGAAAAGGAGTTATTCCGTTTAAGTATAAATACCTAATAGCTTTAGCTACTGCTGTATTTGATGAAAATGAAAGAAGAGCAAAATTAGAAATAAATAAAGCTATAAAATATGGGGCAACAAAGGAAGAAATATTAGAAGTTTTGAAGCAGCAAGTATGGATGAAGGGAGCACCTACATTAGTTCAAATAGCTTCATTAATTAAATATATGGAAAGTAAATTTAAAAATGAATAGGAGTTATTTCCTATTCTATGTAAAAATTAAATGAGCCTATGATAATTTTTTTACTAAGAGAATTATCATAGGCTATTAAATTTTTAAAAGATAATAAAAAATTACTTATTTAATTCTTCTAATAAGGAATCTAAATCAATTCCATGTATTTGAGCAGCTTGTTCTAAAGATTCCATTTGAGCTGAAGGACAACCTAAGCAGCCCATACCATGCTTTATCAATATTTCTGCAGCTTTAGGATTAAGTTTTAATGCTTCACTTATTAAAGTATCTTTGGTAATTTTCATGTTAATTCCTCCTTAAATTTTTTAATTTTATTTGATTGTAAAATTTAATTTTAAAATTATGTTTTTATAGATTTATTTTTTATTTTTTCTTTGAATTTTTTTATAACATCACTTCTAAATTTGTCAATAGTAATTTTGTCTATAAAATGGCCTAATTTTTCACCCATTTCAGCTTGTTCATTGTAGTAATCGTATATAGCTTCAACCATGTAAAAAGCTTCATCTTCAGTTAATTTTTCAGCAATTTTATTAGGCAATCTGGGATTAAAACCTGCACTACCTCCAACTGTAACAATGTAACCATCTTGGTCAGCTATTACTGCAATATCTTTTGAGTAAGCACTTGTACAAGCATTTCTGCATCCTGCAACACTAATTTTAGTTCTGTTAGGAGCTGGAGCACCATAAAATCTTTTTTCAAGTTTCATACCAAGTTTTAATGAATTTTGTTTAGCTCTTTTACAAAAAGAGGCAGGACATATTTCTACATTTTTAATTGAGTATGGTGATAAAACAGCTGGCTCCATTCCTAGCTCTTTCCAAACTTTTGCTACATCATCGGACTCAAGTCCCAGTATAGCAATTCTTTGTCCTGAAGTTATTTTTAATGTACCGCCATATTTTTGAGCAACTTTTGCAATTTTTATTAAGTCATCAGGTTTTATAAAACCACCTGGTATTCTCGGAGTAATTCCATATGTTTTTTTACCGTTTCGTATTTTTTGAAGAACTGCGTATTTTGGACTTTGCACTTTATATCACCTCATTTCTTATCTGCAATTTTTCTTAATGGTAATTAGATTATAGATTTTATTTTTCCATAAAAAAATGATTTAAATCACAAAAAATAAAAAATCTATATTAAATAAACTATATTATTTTTAATATAAATGTAATATTTATTTAAGTTATTGTGGATATATATTATGATAGAATAGAAGTTGAAAAAATTCACAAGGCATACAACGAATAAATATTTGTATTTTTTAAATTTAATGTGTAAGGGGGAATTTATTTGGTTAGTTATTTTGGTAATTTATTTGTAAAATTAAATCCTTTTGCTATATTGATTATAGCTGCAATTCTTGGAATTTTAGGAGCTTCATTAGTTATAAATGCCATTTTACATAAGAGGTATAAAGTTTTACAGTGGGATTTGGAAGATGATAACAATAGAAAGCAAGCTATATTTGAAAGTAAGGTTTTAAATTCAATTGTTGATGATTATAAGATGGCAGCTAGTTTGAATAAAGAAATCAATACTCAAGCAATAATTGAAAAACATTTTAACAATCAACTCAGCTTTCTTTATTTATGTGAAAGATTTGTTAAATGGTCTGTATCTCTTATGATAGTATTAGGACTGTTAGGTACTTTTTTTGGATTAACTCTTTCAGTTGGAAGACTTGTTGAATTGTTATCTTCAAGTGGAAATACTGATGTTTTAGAAAGCATGGATTCAGTAGTGGGAGGACTTATTAATTCTGTTAAAGGAATGTCAGTTGCGTTTATTACGTCATTATTTGGTATTGCATCATCAATAATATTAACAGTGGTGAATATAATTTTTAATGTAGAACAAAAAAGAGAAGCTGTAATGATTGAGATAGAAGAATACTTAGATAATGTTTTATCTAATAGTATAGATAAAGGTGAAATAAAGTCTGATAGTTTACAAGGAGTTCAAATGGCTTTTTCAGTTGAAGAATTTACAACTAAACTTGAAAATGCCATTAAGGAGATAACTGATGTATTGAGTTATAGATTTGCATCAGCAACAGGCAATATAGAAGAATTTTCATCATCACTGCTTAAAAGTGTTGAAAAATTTGATGATTCATTAAAGACTTTTGCTGAAAATACAAGAGATTTTTCGGAGTTTAACTATCATTTAAAAAATAATATACAGAGAATGAGTATATGCTTTGATGACTTTACAGAGGATTTGAAGAAAAATATTAATAATATGTCCAATATAAGTAGTCAAGTTGAAAGATTGTCAAAGTCAATTGATAATCTTACAGAAAAAATAGACAGGCTTTAATCCATTGGGATTAGGAGGAAGGCAATGAAAATTCGGAGAAGGTATTTTAGAAAAAATGATACGGAAAACTTCTGGCCTGCTTTTACCGATTTGATTTCTACTATAGCTTTAATTTTATTTTTTCTCATGCTTTTAGCATATATACAAAATATTATTTCTGGCAGAAATCTTGAATTTGCAAAGAAACAGTTAATAGATACTCAAAAAAGACTTGAAGAGTCAAATTTGGAAATAAGCAGAGCAGAGAAGAAATTGAGGCTTTTAAGGGATAAACTTGATGAGGTAAAAGCAGAAGTTGAAGAAGGAGAAATAGCTTTAAAATTATCTCAGGAGCAAATAGAAGAACAAAAGAAAATAATAGCAGAAAGTAATAGAGAACTTGGACAGCTCAGAGCAAAGCTTCAAGGTATAGCAGTTTTAAGACTTGATGTTTTAAAAAAAGTGAAAAGTTCAGTAGAAAAGCAGTTGGGTAAAACTAATGATAGAGGAGAAGAACTTGTTTCAATAGGAGATAATGGTAATATTATTATTAATGAAGGTCTTGTATTTGACTATAACTCATACAAGATAAAACCTGAGGGTAAAAAAATTCTCGATCAATTAGCAAGAGCATTTGAAAAAGTATTAGAAGACAGCAGTATAAGAAGCAATATAGATGCTATAAATATACAAGGACATACAGATGATACAGGAAGTTCAGAATATAACAGAGAGCTTTCAGCAAAAAGAGCTACAGCTGTAGTTAATTATCTTATGAAAAGTAATAAAAAATTGGAAAGCAAGTATGGAAGGTATTTTGTGGCAAGTGGTTATTCTGAATTTAGACCAATAGCTTTAGGTAATACTGACAGGGATAGGGCAAAAAATAGAAGAATAGAAATATCTATAATACTTAAAGATTCTCATATACAAAATGTAATTGATGATTATTTAAAAGAATCACAGGATTTTATTAATAATCAATTTAATAATAATTAATTTAGGCTGGGGAAATTTTGCCTAGTCTTTTTTTTATAAAGATTAAAGTGATAAAATTGAAAAAATGTGAATATGAAAATTAAAGATTAAATATAATTTTAATAAAGTTAAATTAATTTAAAGTTATTTTACATTTTATGATATAATCCATATGTAAAGGGAATTATATTATAATAAAAGTAGTGATTTAAGTTTAAATGAGGTGGCTTTATGGAAATCGGAACCATAAAAATACTGTTAATAGAAGATAGCAACTTTGATGCACGTATAATTAGCGATATGCTTACAAATATTGAAAGTAAAGATTTTATAAAAACACAATTTAAAATATCTTGGGTCAAAAATTTATCACAAGCTCTTGATATTCTTGAAAAAAACTACTTTGATATAATTTTATTGGATTTGACTTTGCCTGACAGTATGGGCATTGATACATTAAAAAAAGTAAATACAGAGTTTCCAGAGGTTCCGATTATAGTTATGACAAGCCTTAATGATCATATTATTGCAATTAATGCAGTAAAAAGTGGAGCACAAGATTATTTAATAAAAGGGCAGTTTAATACTAATTTGTTATTAAGAGCTATATATTATTCTATTGAACGACATAAAATGCTTGTAGCTCTTAGGAGTATGGCACTTATAGACCAATTGACAGGTCTTTATAATAGACATGGTTTTATGAATCTTGCTCAGCATCATATTAAACTGGCAAAGAGAAAAAACAAAGATTTATTGATAATGTATTGTGATTTAGATAATTTAAAGTATATAAATGATAATTATGGGCATGTTGAAGGCGATAATATAATTAAAGATACAGCTAATATATTAAAGAGTACTTTTAGAGAATCTGATGTTATTTCTCGCTTTGGCGGAGATGAGTTTGTAGTTTTAGCTATTGATGTAAGTAGAGAAGTGATATGCAAATTAATTGACAGACTTGAAAAAAATATTAGGGAACATAATAAAAATATGAAAAAACCTTATAAGATTTCGATGAGTATAGGTGTAAAAGTTTTTAATCCCAATTGTTCAGATGAAATAGAAGAGATTTTAAATGAAGCTGATAGACTTATGTATAAAAACAAGAGATTGAAAAAGAAAGGAAAAAGGCTATTTCCATGTTGACTCGGAAATAGCTTTTTTACATATTGTATAAAGTTTTTATTTATACAATAAATAATGAATATTAAAATTTTATAAAAAAGTTGGATAAAATTGACACTATGTTTTTAGTTTGATAATATATACCTATAATGGGTATATGTTATTTTTATTTGTTTGGGGGGATTATTGAATGTTTGGGAAAATAAAGTATTTAAAAGATTTAAGGAGAATAATTGATATTTTTGATAAGGGAAGTACAGAAGATGTAAGAAAAATTAAAATGAATAAAAATCATATAGTGGATACAATAATAAAACTTGTAAAAACTATTAAATTATATTCACCAAATGTAAAAGAATTGATAAAAGGGATTTATAGTGTTGCTACTAAGATAAGTACTTTTAATGTTCAATTGTTAACTTTTTCAAAAGATTTAGAAAAATCATCAAGTACATTAAAGGAAGCATCTGAATGTACACTTGCAGCTATTCAGCAAACTAATACGAGTATGAATTCAGTATCTGCAGCTTTATCTGTAAACCTTAAAGTTATAGATGATATTTCTCAAAAATCTGAAAAGATGTATGATGCAACTGAAAAAAATTTAGAGATGTTAAGTAAGATAAAGAAAAAGAGCAGTGAAGTATCAGATAGTGCAAAATCAATGGAAAATGATATGAGGAGTTTATTTCAAGTTATAAATGAAATAAAGGAAATAGTTGGAGTAATAAATAATATTGCAGCTCAGACTAACATGTTAGCTTTGAATGCAAGTATTGAAGCTGCAAGGTCAGGCGAACATGGAAGGGGGTTTGCTGTAGTAGCTGAAGAAATTAAAAAGCTATCTGAGAATACAAAAAGTCAGCTAAATGACATAGAAAAGTTGATGAATGAAATAGAAAGTGCATCTAATAAGAGCATTGAAAGCGTACAGTCTACTATCAGTTCTATTTCAGATATGAATGAATTTACACATGAAATGGAAAAGGCTTTTAAAGTAAATATGAAATCAGCAGAAGATGTAAAGGAAAATATAAAGAAAATATTTTCAGTGATTGAAGAAATAAGTGCTTCAAGTAAAGAAGTGAGTACTTCGATGAATATGGTAAGCAAACAGTCAGAAGATTTAAGTTTTTTAGCAAATGATTTGTTGAAAAAAGCAAATACAGCTAAGAATTTAGGTAGTTTAGTGAGTGAAATAGAAGATAAAATATCAAATCTAGCTAAAGTTAGTGGTATTATAAATGAAAATGAGTATTTTAAAATGGAAAATGAAGATTTTATAAATTTTATAGATGTAGTTATAAAATCTCATAAAAAATGGGTTAATAATTTAAGTGAAATGGCAAAAACTATGACAATAAAACCTATTCAGACAAATGGAAGAAAATGTACATTTGGACATTTTTATTATACTACATTTCCTATTAATTCTGATATAAAGAAAATATGGGATGAAATAGATGAAATACATTTAAATCTTCATAATATTGCTCATGAAGTTATTGAATATATTGAAAGTGGAAATAGAGAGAAAGCACTTTTAAAAGCAAATGAAGCATTAGATGTTTCAAATAAAATTATAAATATGTTCAATGAAATTAAATTAATTGCCGAAAAATTAAATGAAGATGGAAAATCTGTATTTTAGAGGTGTTTAATTTGAGAGTTTTTATAGCTATAGAATTATCAGATGATGTTAAAGATTATATAGAAAAAAGACAGAAGATAATTAAAAAATACAGTGAAAAGGGAAATTTTTCTTATAGAGAAAATTTTCATTTGACATTAAGATTTATTGGAGAAGTAGATTATGATGAAATAGAAAGGATTAAAACAGCTGTTAATGAAACAGCATGTATAAATAAAGAGTTTTATTTACAGTTAGGGGAACTTGGATATTTTCCGAGAAAAAATAAAAAAATTATATGGATAGGGATAAATAAAGGGCATAAAAATCTAAGAAGTTTATTTAATAATTTGGAGAAAAATTTAGTAAAGCAGGGTTTTAATAGAGAAGAGAGAGGTTTAAAACCCCATATAACTATAGGTAGAGAAGTAGTTATGCGAAATGAATTTGATTATATAAAAAAACAAGTAAATATAGAACCTTTAAAAATTTTGGTAGATAAAATTTCTTTGATGGAAAGTACTAGGATAAATGGAAAATTAACTTATATACCAATATATACTAAAAATATGTTAAGCTATAGATAATAAATATCTATAGCTTTAGTTTTATATATTAAATAAATTTTATATTTAAATGATATAAAGCTATTTAATTGCAAATTTATACTATGTAAAAATATTTAACAGATATTTAACATAGTTAGTATAAAATTAATTTATAAAACAAGTTAAAAGGAGAGTTGTTATGGGAAAGAGAATTTTAGTTGTAGATGATGAACATCATATTTTAGAGTTAATACAGTTTAATTTAGAAGTTAATGGATTTGATGTATTGACTTGTGATAATGGTGAAGATGCAGTAAAAATATCAAAAGAAGAAGAGATAGATTTAATAATACTTGACTTGATGCTTCCCGGAATAAATGGAATAGAAGTATGTAAAATGATAAGAGAAAAATATCATTCAGATGTTCCAATTATAATGCTTACTGCTAAAGGAGAAGAAAGAGATAAGATACAAGGATTAGAGATAGGTGCTGATGATTATATAACAAAGCCGTTTAGTATAGGAGAACTTATAGCAAGAATAAAGGCTGTACTTAGAAGAACAGAAGATAAAAGTAAAATAAACGATAAAGTTATAAAAGTGAAAAATATTGTAATAGATACTGAAAAGCATGAAGTTCAAAGAGATAATGAAATATTAGAACTCACTTTAAAAGAATTTGAACTTTTAAAAATGTTGGCTTTAAACAGAGGAAAAGTTTTATCAAGAGATGTAATATTAGATAAAATATGGGGATATGAATATTACGGAGATACAAGAACTGTAGATGTTCATATTAGGCATCTGAGAAAGAAAATAGGAGATACTAGTGGTGAATTTATAGAAACCGTTAGAGGTGTAGGTTATAAAATGAGATAGGTGATGAGATGAAGAAGAAAATATTTGTAACTTATATTATTTTATTACTTTTGGAAACTATTCTTACAGGGCTTTTTTCTCTCAGTTTTATAAAAATGAGCTATTTGAGTAATATAGAAGAAATGCTTATTACAGATGGTAATTTAGTAAATAAAATGGTAGAAGATAAGATAAAGGAAAAATATTTTAAAGATATTGATTTTTCAAAGCTTGCTAAAGAATATTCAAAGCAAATAAATGCTCGTATAACATTTATAAATAGAAATGGTGTTGTGGTAGGGGATTCGGAAATTGATAAATCTGATTTAAAAAATATTGAAAATCACATGAATAGACCGGAAATAAAAAAAGCACTTAAAGGTATTATAGGTAAAAGCCAAAGATATAGTAGTACTTTGGATATTAATTATTTGTATGTTGCTGTTCCAGTAGTTAAAGATGGCATTATTTATGGGGTAACAAGATTGGCATATCCTTTAAATAAGATAAATAAAATTTACTTTAATTTTATAAAAAAAATTGTAATATCAATGGTTATTGGTGTAGCTGTAGCAATGCTTCTTGGTTATAGATATATAAACAGAATTACAGAACCTATTAAAGAAATAACTGTTACAGCACAAAAAATATCAAATGGAGATTTTAGCAGTAGAGTTTATGTAGAAAGTGAAGATGAAGTTAAAATACTTGCTGATACATTTAATTTAATGGCAGAGAGATTAAATAATAATATTTCTGAACTTCAGGATAAAAATACAAAACTTAAATCGATATTAACAAGTATGAAAGAAGGTTTAATAGCAATTGATAACAGTAATAGAATAATCTTAATTAATTCACCGGCTAAAAAACTTTTTAATATAGAAAAAGAAGATGTTTTAAAAGAAGAAATTTTTAATTTAATTAACAATGAAGAATTAAAAATTTCTTTGGAAAAAATCATCAATGATAATGATTTAGAAAAGATAGAAGTTGCTATTGATGAACCAGAAATGAGAATATTAAAGATATATAAATATCTTATAAAATTGAATCAGGACCCAAACAGAATTATAGGTAAGCTCATACTAATTGTTGAAGTTACAGAGATGAGAAGACTTGAAAAAATGAGAACAGAATTTGTTGCAAATGTTTCCCATGAACTTAAAACACCTTTGACATCTATATTGGGATTTGTCGAAACTTTGAAAAATGGAGCTATAGATAATGAAAAAGTTAGAGATAAGTTTTTAAATATTATAGAAATTGAAGCAGAAAGATTAACGAGATTAATAGATGATTTGCTTACACTATCTGATATAGAAAGTAATAAGCTTAGCTCAAATAAAAAAGAATATATAGATGTTTATGAAGAAATGATACAAATAAAAGATATGATGGAAGAGATAGCAAAACAAAAAGATATAGAATTTATTTGTGAAATTCAAGAAAGTTTACCTAATATATACGGAAATAGAGATTGGTTTAAGCAGATGATTATTAATTTAGTGGATAATGCAATAAAATACACACCAGAAGGTGGAATTGTAAGAGTTTCTGCTTATGAAAAGGAAAATAGTATATTTATTTCTGTAAAAGATACGGGTATAGGTATTCCTAAAAAAGATATACCTAGATTATTTGAAAGATTTTATAGGGTTGACAAGGCTAGGTCAAGAAAAGTAGGAGGAACGGGACTTGGACTTGCAATAGTAAAGCATATAGTTTTATCTTTTGGCGGAAAAGTCGATGTGTATAGTGAGGAAGGTAAAGGTGCTGAATTTTTAGTTAAAATTCCCCTTTAGTCTTTTTTTTATTGATAAAGTTTTGATTTTTTTAATAAAAATTTCAATGTAGATATAATAAATCGCATGGTACAACAAAAAAATATTTATTTCGACAAATTTTAGGGTATATAGAATAATAAAATTTATAAAAATTTTTAAATTTAATTAAATTTTTTAATTGAACTATTTATTTATTGTTAAAGACCTTTTCAGATAGGTATTTTTTATAATTAAGGGGAGAATATTATGCTACTAAGGAGTATAAGAACAAAATTTTTAATTTATTTATTGTTATTTTCATTGATTTCTTTAAGTTTTATGGCTTATTTTGGGTATAATAGTGCTAAAAAATTTATCTATCAAATAGAAAAGGAAAAAGTAAATTTTTTCTGTGAAAATGTAGAAGAAAAATTTACGGAATTATTCAATAATTCAAATGATACACTTTTTTTTCTTAAATATATAACAGAGGAAATTTTAAATAAAATAAATTCTGAACATAAAATTGAAAGTCATATAAGAAGTGTATTTTTTAATTTTGTAAAAACTAATAGGCAGTATGAAGGAATAAGGTTAATTGATAAATATGGGAATGAAAGGATAAGTGTAAATAAAAGCCAGATTTTTGATAATAATCATTTTGAAAAGAGTAATCAATATAGAAAAAATGAATATTATATCAAAGAAGGGTTAAAACTGAAAAAAGAAGAGGTTTTTATTAGTGAAATTTATTTATTATATATAAAGAGTGAAAATACCTTTAAACCCATGATTGATTTATTAACTCCTGTTTATAAGGGAAAAGAACTTGA
This sequence comes from Caminicella sporogenes DSM 14501, assembly GCF_900142285.1. Classification (NCBI taxonomy): domain Bacteria; kingdom Bacillati; phylum Bacillota; class Clostridia; order Peptostreptococcales; family Caminicellaceae; genus Caminicella; species Caminicella sporogenes. The sequence continues at coordinate 33,003 of NZ_FRAJ01000019.1, forward strand.
AGGGTTTTTGATTTTAACTGTAGATATAGATTATATATTAGAAGATATTGAAAAATTAAAAACTAAGAATAAATATCAAAATATAATAATAATTGATGAAAATGGAGATTATTTATTAGATTTTTTGAATACGAAAAAAGAATATGTAAGAAAAGATTTAAATAAGAAAAAGAATTTTAAAGAAGATTACCCACAATTTTACAATAAGATAGTAAATAGTAAATCACTCAATATTAATTTGGACAAGACAAATATGATAGCTTGGTATCCAATTAATATAGAAAAATTAAATAACAAAAAATTATTTTTACTTATTAAAGTAGATATAAAACAGTATCTTTCTTCATTTATAAAATTTAGAGAGGTTTTTATTATTCAAATAGTGGTTATTATTTTAATATTAATTATTATAGGTATGATGTTAACAAAACATTTTACTGCTCCAATTTTAAAATTGTCAGAAGCTGCGTTAAGTATTGGGAAAGGATATTTTGATATAGATTTAGATATAAAGACGAATGATGAGCTTGAGGTACTATCAAATAATATAAAGAATATGGCTTGGGAATTAGAAAATATGTATAAAAACATGCAAGAAATAGTAGATGAAAAAACTAAGAAACTTAAGGAAGCTCATGAAATTTTGGAAGAGATGGCTATAAAAGACCCTTTGACAGGACTTTATAATAGACATTATTTTAATCAGTATATACAAAATTTTGAATTTGAAGAAGCAAAAAAACATAAAAAATTGATGATATTAATAATAGATGTAGATGAGTTTAAATATATAAATGATAATTATGGACATAATATAGGCGATATAGTTCTTATGGAAGTAGCAAAACTTTTAAAAAATTCATCGAGAGAAAGTGATATAGTAGTTAGATATGGAGGAGATGAGTTTTTAGTTATTTTGTTTGATAGCGATATGAAAATAGTTGAAAAATTTATAAATAGGTTTAATGATAATTTAAAGCATTGGAATAAGACATCAAACGTGTTAAATCATGATTTAACTGTTAGTATAGGATATGATGAATACAATGAAGGTCAAAATATACTTGAAGTAATAAATAATGCAGATAAGATGATGTATAGAAATAAAATGGCAAAAAAAAGAAAAATAAAAAAAGAGGTAAAAGATGATAAAATATAAAAGTGTTAAGTATATTTTTATATTTAGATTATTACTTATTATTTTTTTACCAATGACTATATTACTAACTATTTTAGAATTTTATGCATTTAATAAAGAATTTTATTTGATAGAATTTGATAAGTATAACATATATAAGACTACCAAAATGAATAAAGAAGATATATCTAAAGTTGCTGATAAATTAATATCCTATATGAAGGGAGAAATTAATAATTTAAATATTACTGCAAAAATAAATGGAATAACAGATGAAGTTTTTGGACAGCGTGAAAAACAACATATGATAGATGTACAGATATTATTTAATCGTGGTTTTAAATTGAGAAAAATTAGTTTTATTGTGAGTTTGTTATCTTTATTTGGAATAACATTTTTGGCACAAGATAGAAAGAGAGAATTATTTAAAGTATTATTGTGGGCTGGAATAATACCGCTTATTTTAATGATAATTCTCTTTATCCTTTTAAAAATAAACTTTTACAAATATTTTACGATTTTTCATAAAATATTTTTTACAAATGATTTATGGCTTCTTAATCCTGAAACAGATATACTAATTCAAATGTTGCCCCTTGGATTTTTTATAGATATGTGTATAAGGATTTTGACAATTTTTATAGTGATATTATTTGCTGATGTAATAATATCATATTTTGCATTAAACAAATTTTTAAATTGATACTTATTACAAATATCAATTTAAAATTTAAAACTTGTGATTTTAAAAGCAGAGTATGTTTAGTACTCTGTTTTTTTGTTGTATAATAGAAAAGAACAAATATTCGAAAAGCATATATTTAAAATGTAAGAAGGAAGGAGATAGAAATTGAAACTGCGATATATATTGGGGAGAGCTGGGACAGGTAAAACACATTTAATTTTTAATGAAATAAAAAAGAGGTTGGAGGAAGGTGGAGAAAATAAACTTATATTGTTAGTTCCCGAGCAGTTTACACTTCAAACTGAGTATGATTTGATAGCTAAAACGGATATTCATGGAATAATGAGAGTAGAAGTTTTAAGTTTTGAAAGATTGGCTTATAAAGTTTTTAGTGAAGTAGGAGGATTAAAAAAAATAGATATAGATGAGCTAGGTAAAATAATGGTTTTGAGAAGACTTTTTGATAAATACAGCTATGAGCTTAAATTATACCAAAAGGCATTTAAGCAGCAGGGTTTTTTATCAAATTTTTGTTCTTTGATTTCAGAATTTAAAAGAAATGATATATCGCCGGAGTTGATAAGAGAAAGTCTTATTTCTTTTGATGAAGATATTATACTGAAAAAAAAATTAGAAGATATAAGTTTTATATATGAAAAATTTAATAGCTATATGGATGGTAGATATACTGATGAAGAAGATAAATTTAATATGCTCATTGAAAAAATAGGAGAAGCTAAGTTTTTAAATAGTGCAGAAGTTTGGATAGATGAATTTAGCGGATTTACTTCTCAAGAATACAAAGTTTTAGAAAAAATTCTTTTAAATGCTAAAAAAGTGAATATAGCTTTAACAATTGATACGAATAAAGATGTTAAAGATAAAGACCTTTTTATGCCGACAAATGAAACTTTTAAAAAACTTAGAGAAATAGCCAACAGATATGGCATAAAGGAAACAAAAACGGACCTCAATAAAAAACAAAATGAATTAATACATAAATCGGAGGATTTAAGACATTTGGAAAGAGAAATTTATGCCTTTCCCTACAGAAAGTATAGAAAAAGACCTGAAAGTATAGAAATATTTTCTGGAACTAATCAATATACGGAGATAGAAAATGCTGCAATAAAAATTTTGTCACTTGTAAGAGATAAAGGATATAGATGGAAGGATATAGCTTTAGTTACTGGAGCAATGGATGTGTATGGTCCTATTATAAAAAGAGTATTTAGTGAATATGGAGTACCTTATTTTTTAGATGAAAAGAGAAGTATAATGAATAATCCCATAGTTAAATTGATATTGTCTTCATTAGATGCATTATATAGAAATTTTAAATATGAAGATGTATTTAGATTTGTAAAGACTGGATTTTGTAATATAGATAAAGAAGAAATTGAAAAATTGGAAAACTATGTTTTGAGATGGGGGATAGAAGGAAATAAATGGTTTGAAGAATTTATATACGAAGATGAAGATATTGAGACAATAAATCAAATACGTAAAAAGTTTATAAAGCCATTTGAAAATATAAAGACGAAATTAAAGAAAAAGAGTACAGTTGAGGAGATAAGTACATATTTATTTGAATTTTTACAAGAGTTAAATATAGAAGAAAAACTTGATGATTGGATAGATAAATTAAGGGAAGAAGGCAGATTAGAGTATGTAAATGAAAATACTCAAATATGGAATATTCTTATAAAGATATTTGACCAATTAGTTGAAATTTTAGGAGATACAAAAGTAAATTTGAGAGAATATAGAAAGATTTTAGAGGCTGGATTTTCACAGTACGAGGTAGGTATAATACCTCCTACTATTGACCAAGTTTTAATAGGTAATCTTGAACGTTCAAAGAGTCATGAAATAAAAGCTCTTTTCGTTGTAGGAGTAAATGACGGAATACTGCCTTCTTCCTTTAAAGACGAAGGACTTTTAGTAGATGAAGAAAAACTTATTATAAAAAATATGGGTTTACCTATATATTCTGACAGCGAAACGAAGATAAGAGAAGAACAGTTTTCAATATATACAGCTCTTTCTAAACCTAAAGAATATTTATGGATAAGTTATGCATTATCTGATATAGAAGGCAGAGCACTTAGACCTTCAATATTAATAGACAGATTTAAAAAACTTTATCCAAAACTCATAATAAAGAGTGATATTCCTAAAACTGTTGAAGAAGATAAAAAAAGGCAGGAAAGCCTCGTTTCAACAAAGATAGCAACTTTTAAGTATCTGATAGAGAATTTAAGACGAAAGGTTGATGGAAACAATATATATGACTTATGGTATGAAGTTTATGACTGGTATTTTAATAACGATGATTGGAAAGATAAACTTGATATGGTTATAGAAGGATTATTTCATAATAATCAAGAAGGATATATTGGAGAAGAAAAGGCAAGAAGTCTTTATAATGTGCCATTTAAATCTAGTATTTCAAGATTTGAAAAATTTGTAAATTGTCCTTTTGCCCATTTTATAAATTTTGGTTTAAAACCACAGGAGAGGAAGGAATATAAAATAAAAACTCCTGATTTAGGTAGATTATTCCATGCTTCGATGGAAAAGTTTGCAAAGACTTTAAAACTAGAAGATTTGAGTTGGAGAGAGCTAAATAGAGAAAAATGTGATGAAATAGTAGAAAAAATAATAGATGAAATAACACCACAATTTGAAAATAATATTCTTTCTAGTTCTTATAGATATAAATATCTTATAAATAAACTTAAAAGAATAAGTAAACGTGCAGTGTGGACTCTTACCGAGCATATAAAAAAAGGTGACTTTAAACCTTCGTTTTATGAATTTGGATTTGGTGATGATTTATACAGTAATGCTCCACCAATTATTATAGAGCTTCCAAATGGAGAGCAGATAAAAATAGAAGGCAGAATAGATAGGATAGATATTTTAGAGGGAGATAAAAGAAGCTATGTAAAAGTTATTGATTATAAATCTGGAAATAAAAAGTTCAGTTTATCTGATGTATATTATGGATTACAAATTCAATTGATAGTCTATTTAGATGCAGTATTAATAAATAAGGATAAACTTATGGTAAATGAAGCATATCCCGGCGGTGTTTTTTACTTTAAATTAGATGATCCAATGGTGGAAAGTGATGGAAATGATATAGAAGCTATAGAAAAAGAAATAATGAAAAAGCTTAAAATGGATGGGATAATCATAAAAGATATAAATATAGCTAAAGCAATGGATAGAGATTTAGAAGATGAAAAAAATTCAAGTGTAATACCTGTATCTTTAAAGAAAGATGGAAATTTTACAAAATATTCTTCTGTGCTTGAAGATGAAGACATGTATAATTTGATAAAACACGTTAGAAATCTTATTATTGAAATTGCAGGAGAAATATTAAAGGGAAATATAAAAATAGAGCCTTGTAAAATAGATAATAGAATATACTGCGAATATTGTGAATATGCCTGTATATGTCAGTTTGACAAAAATTTTGATAACAACAATTATAGGATAATAAGAAAATTATCTGATGAAGAAGTAATTAAAAAAATAAGGGATGAAATAAGGGGTGACCTTAATGCCAAAATGGACTAAGGCTCAAGAGATGGCCATAAATATAAGAGATAAGAATTTGCTTGTATCTGCAGCAGCAGGTTCTGGTAAGACGGCAGTTTTAGTTGAAAGAATAATAAGACTTATACTGGAAGAAAAAATAGATATAAACAGACTTTTAATAGTTACATTTACTAATGCAGCAGCAGGGGAAATGAGAGAAAGGATATTAGATGCCTTTTTAGAGCAGATAGAAAAGGGATTTGAAGATGAAAAGCATATTAGAAGACAAATTACTTTGTTAAATAAATCTTATATAACTACTCTCCATTCTTTTTGTATAGATGTGGTAAGAAAAAACTTTCATTTGATAGATATAGACCCTTCTTTTAGAATAGGAGATTTTGCTGAAACGAATATACTCATACAAGAAACGTTAGATGAGTTGTTGGAAGAAGAATATGAAAGAGCTGATGAAAATTTTATTACTTTAGTAGAAGGGTTTGGTGGAAGTAGAGAAGATATAAAACTTCAAGAGCTTATTTTAAGAGTATATGGATTTATTCAAAGTAAGCCATATCCAAAGAAGTGGCTTAATGAATGTGTAGAAAAGTTTACTATGTCTAAAGAAGAATTTGAAAAAAGTCAATGGATAAATACTATAAAAAGCAGTATTAGAATAGAGCTTAATGGGGCAAGAGATGTGATAACAGAAGCTTTAAAACTATGCAATAAGATAAATGGACCAAAGGAATATGAAACGGCATTACTTGTAGATTTAGGTAATGTCGACAGTCTTCTTAGAAGTCTTGATATAGGACTTGAAAAATTTTATTTAAACATTAGTGATATTGATTATCCGAAGTTTAAACAAATACGAGGCAGTAGAAAACTTGAGGTGGATAATTTACTTCAAGAACAAGTGAAAGAGCTTAGGAATAAATATAAAGATATAATAAATAAATCAATTAAAGAAAATATATTGACTAAAAGTGTAGATGAGTATGTAAGTGAATTAAATAAAATGTATCCGGTTATGAAATATCTTGAAAGATTAGTTAACAGATTTTCAGAGAAGTACAGTGAAAAGAAATTGGACAAGGGAATTTTAGATTTTAATGATTTGGAACATTATGCTTTAAAAGTGTTGGAATATGAAGAAGTACAGAGAGATTACAGAAATCATTTTGAATACATTTTTGTAGATGAATACCAAGATAGCAATATAGTGCAGGAAACTATCTTAAATAGAATAAAAAGGGAAAATAACTTGTTTATGGTTGGTGATGTTAAACAAAGTATATATAGGTTTAGACTAGCTGACCCTTCACTTTTTATAGAAAAATATGAAACTTATGCAAAAGAAGGAGATAGCCTTAATAAAAGGATAGACCTGTCGCAGAACTTTAGAACTAGGGTGGAAATACTTGAAGGAATTAACTTTTTATTTAAAAATATAATGTCAAAAGAATTAGGAGAAATAGATTATACTGAAGATGCTTATTTATATAAAGGGCTTGAATTTAAAAAAATAGATAATCCTCATATAGAATTAAATATAATAGAGAATAAAATAGAAGAATCAGGAGAAATAGATGAAGAACTTGAAGAAATGTCTACTGCAGAAGTTGAAGCAAGGTTTGCAGTAAAGAAGATAAAAGAGCTTATTGGTAAAAAAACTTATAATGCAAAGATGCGGCAGTATATGGATATAGACTTTAGGCATATAGTTATACTTTTAAGGTCTCCTAAAAATTGGGCACCAATATTTGCAGAAGTGTTTGCCAAAGAGGGAATACCTCTTTATTCAGATGACAGTTCTGGATATTTTAATACTTTGGAAATAAATATATTTCTCGATTTATTAAGACTTATAGACAATAAGAGACAAGATATACCGCTTCTTAGCGTGATGAGGTCTCCTATAGGAAATTTTACTACTGATGAGCTTATAAAAATACGACTTAATAAAAGGGAAGGAAGTTATTATAGTGCTTTAGAAGCTTACATTATAGATAATGAAGATAAGCTTTCCAAAAAAATAAAATGTTTTATAGAAAAACTTGATAAATGGGCTTATCAAGCAAGGTATTTTAAGTTAGATGAGTTCATTTGGAAACTTTTAATAGAAACTGGATATTATCACTACGTTGGAGCAATGCCCGGTGGAATACAAAGACAAGCTAATTTGAGGGTATTAGTAGATAGAGCATATCAATTTGAAAAAAGTGCAATAAATGGACTTTTTCTTTTCCTCAGATTTATAGATAAACTTACAAAGAGTAGAGGAGATATGGGAGCAGCTAAAACTTTAGGAGAAAATGAAAATGTAGTTAGAATTATGAGTGTTCATAAGAGTAAAGGTCTAGAGTTTCCAGTAGTTATATGTACAGGGCTTGGCAAAAAATTCAATCTTACAGATACTAGGCGAGATGTATTGCTTCATAGAGAGTTGGGTTTAGGTCCTAAATTTATAGATGTGGACAAGAGGATATATGGACAGACTTTGCCGCAAATAGCTATTAAAAGGAAAATGAAGATAGAAAGTCTTTCAGAAGAAATGAGAATACTTTACGTTGCACTTACAAGAGCTGTTGATAGACTCATACTAATAGGTTCAGTAAAGGATTTACAGAAAGGATATAAAAAGTGGTCGAAAAAAACATCAGTACATAATCTGATAAAAGCAAATTCTTATCTTGATTGGATTTGCAGTGCTTTATTTATACATAAAGATGGAGAAGTATTGAGAAATTTAGGAGAAGTTTTTGATAAGGATATTTCTTTTGATAAAAATGATAATTCAAGATGGATTATAAATTTAATAAATAAGGCTGAAATACTTTTAGAAGAAAATGACAAATTAGAAACACATAAAGAGCTTAAAAATAAATTTAAAAATTTCGTATTAGAAAAGGAAAGAAAATTTACAGATATGATAAATAAACGATTTAATTGGGAGTATAGATATAAAAATGCAGAAAAAATTCCTTCTAAATTAGCTGTAAGTGATATAAAAAAGGTTTCAGTGAAAAATTTAGAAAATATAGCATTTAATATACCTTCACTTATTAAAAAACCTAAATTCATAGAAGGCAAAAAACCATTTACAAAAGCAGAAATAGGTACAATTGTTCATTTTGTAATGCAGCATATTGATTTAAATAAAGCTGGTGATATAGAGTCCATAAGAAAGCAGATAGATATGATGGTGGTAAAAGAGCTTTTAACAGAAGAAGAAGCTAAAGTAGTCGATGAAGAAAAAATAATGCGTTTTTTTAAAAGTCCTTTAGGGAAGAGGATATTGTCGGCTGAAAAAGTTTATAGAGAAGTTCCATTTGTGCTTAGAAAAAAAGCAAGTGATGTAATTGAAAAAATTGATGACTGTGAGGAAGTCTTAATTCAAGGAGTGATAGACTGTTATTTTGAAGAAGATGGTAAAATAGTTCTTATAGATTATAAAACTAGTGAAGTATTCGGTGGAAACATAAATAGTATTTTAGAGAGGTATAAAGCACAGATTGATATTTATAAAGAAGCCCTCGAAAAGATTACTGGAAAAGTGGTTAAAGAAAGTTATATTTATCTATTTGATACAGATGAGGGGGTAAAGGTGTAATGAGAATACTCCATACATCAGATTGGCATTTAGGGAAATATTTAGAAAATCAAAGCAGATTAGATGAACAAGAAAAGTTTATAGAAGATTTAATTGAAATTGCAGATGAAAAAGATGTTGACCTAGTTGTAATTGCAGGAGATGTTTATGATACCAGTAATCCGCCTGCAAGGGCAGAAAAATTATTCTACAGAGCATTAAATGCTCTTGCTAAAAATGGGGAAAGAGTAGTTTTAACGATAGCTGGCAATCATGATAATCCCGATAGAATTACTGCATCTACTCCAATTGCTCGAGAACAAGGAATAATTCTTCTTGGAAATCCTAAAAGTAAGGTTGAAAAAGGAAAAATAGGAAAGAATGAGATAATTGATGCTGGTGAAGGATATTTAGAGATAAAAATAAAGAATGAAAAAGCAGTAATATTGACTTTGCCTTATGTAAGTGAACAAAGACTTAATGAGGTCTTAGGAGATATTAGAAGCGAAGAAGATATGCAGAAAAGTTATTCTGAAAAAGTTGGAAAAATATTTAATGATTTATCAAAAAAATTTAGAAAAGATACGGTGAATATAGCAGTAAGTCATATATTTGTCATGGGAGGAGAAACATCCGATTCAGAAAGAGTGCTGCAAGTAGGTGGGGGCTTGACAGTACATGCTAATATGCTTCCTAAAAAGGCTCAGTATATAGCACTTGGACATCTTCATAAGCCTCAAAAAGTAAAAAATACTGATATAAAAGCCTATTATTCAGGTTCACCTCTCCAATACAGTAAAAGTGAGATTGGTTATAGTAAATGTATTTACATAGTAGATGTAGAAGCTGGGAAAGAAGCAGTAGTGCAGGAGGTACTTTTAAAAAATAGGAAGCCTATAGAAGTTTGGAGATGTAGTAGTATAGAAGATGCAATAGATTACTGCAGAGAAAATCAAGATAGAAAGGTGTGGGCATATTTAGAAATAGAGACCGATAGAATTTTAAGCCAATCGGAAATAAAGGAGATAAAAAAATTAAAGCCAGATATTCTTTCAATAATACCAATTATTGAGGGAATAGAAAGAGATGAATTAAATGAAGAAAGATTTAAAGAGAAGAATATAATAGAACTCTTTAAAGAATTTTATATTAGCGAAAGAAATGTAGAGCCTTCAGAAGAGTTTATGAAACTTTTTGCAGAGATAGCTAGGGAAGAAGGTGAAGAAATTGAAACCAAAACTTCTTAAAATAGCAGGACTTAACAGTTTTGTTGAAAAACAGACAATAGATTTTTCAAAACTTATAGAAAAAGGACTCTTTGGAATTTTTGGACCAACTGGAAGTGGTAAATCTACTATACTCGATGCAATAACCATAGCATTATACGGTCAGATTTCGAGGTCAACAAAAGAGTATATAAATACTGACAGTGATAAATTATATGTTTGCTATGAATTTGATATAGGTGATGTAGAAAAGAGAAAATCTTACAAAATAGAAAGAAGTATAAAGAGAAATAAAAATGGAGGAATAACTACTGATTTTGCAAGGTTGTGTTATTTAGATGATGAAGGAAATGTCTATAAAGTCATTGATAAAGTATCTGAAGTTAATAATGAAATTGTAAAGATAATAGGATTAAATCACAGTGATTTTACACGTTCAGTAGTACTTCCACAAGGTAAGTTTAGCGATTTTTTGAAATTATCCGGAAGTGATAGGAGAAATATGCTTGAAAGAATTTTAGGACTTGAAAAGTATGGAATAAAGCTTATAGAAAAAATAAAGACTGTAAGAAGAAAAAATGAAGAAGAATTAAATATATTAAATGGTGAACTCAGCAGATATGAAGGAGTTTCAGAGGAAAATTTAAAAATATTAAAGAGTGAGCTTAAAAATTTACAGAAAAAAGAGCAGATACTTAGAAAAGAGCTTGCAGAAATTGATAAAAAGTATGAAAATTTCAGTAAAATTTGGGAACTGCAAATAGAACTTAATAATTATTTAGAAGAAGAAAAGAAATTAAGTTTAGATAAGAGTAAAATAGATTTTAAAAGGGAAAAATTAAAAAAAGCAGTAAGAGCTTTAAGTATAAAGCCTTATTTAATGAGATATGAAGATATTTTAGAAAAAATTAATATAAAAAAGAATTTACTAGTTAAACTTGAAAGGGAAATAGATAAACTTAAAACCCAAAATGAGAGTACAGAGGCAGAATATAAAAAGGCATATGAAGATAAAGAGAAAAATTTACCAATCATAATTGAAAAAGAGGCAAATTTGAAAAATGCATTAGAAATAAAAAAAGATGTAGAGAAGTTGAAAAGAGAAAAGGAAGAACTTGCTAAAAAATATAGTGAGTTAAAAACTAATATTACTAAATATGAAAGAGAAGTAGAAATTAATAATTCCAATAGAAAAAGATATTTAGAAGAATTAAACAGCATAGAAAAGACGATTAATGATATTAAAGTTGTTCCTGAATATAGAGAAAAATTAAACAAAGCGTGGGAAGTAGAAAAGAATTTAAAAAAATTATTAGAAGAGAAAGAAAAAAATTTGAAATATATAAGTAAATTAGAAGAAGTTATAAAAGACAATAATGATAAATTAAATAAAATAAATACAGATATAGATGAAAAATCTAAATTAGTTCTAAAAATAGAAGAAGAAATAAAAAAACTTGAAGAAAATGCACCAAAGGACAGAAATTATATATTTAAAAAAGAGCTTGAAATACAGCAAATGAAAATGATTTTAGAAAAAGCTCAAGAAGATTTGGAGAGAAAAAAGGTTTTAGAGAAAGAACTGTCAGATATAACAAATATGATAAAAGAAAATGAAATAAAGCTTAACTATTTAATAGAAAATTTTAATGAAAACAATCAGCGATTAGAAGAAGCAAATTTTGAAATTGAAAAACTTGAAAAGTTGTATAGGGCTAGTATATTGAGTTTAGAACTTGAGGAAGGAAAGCCTTGTCCTGTATGCGGTTCTTGTCATCATCCACAAAAAGCTGAAAGAGTAGAACAAGAAGTAATTGAAGGAATAAAAGAAATTAAAAGAGGACTGGAAGAAACAAGAGAAGAGTTAAAAGGACAAATTAATAAAATTGAATTTATAATAGAAAAAGATAAAAAAGAAGAAGAAAAGAAAAAAGAAGAGATTAAGAAGTGTATTGATAAGTTAAAAGGGATAGAAATAAAACAGTTGAAGATAGATATAGATAATAAAGAAAGAGAAATAGATATATTAAATGAAGCATTAGAGCAATGGGAAGTAGATTTGAAGGAGAAAAGAGAAAACTATGATAAATTTGTAAGAGAAATAAATAGTCTTGAAGGTGAGAGAATACGGTATAGTGAAAGTCTTAAAAAAGACAGAGAAAGATTACAGGAAATGAATATTAAACTTGAGGATATAGAAAAAGATATTAATACAAGTAAAGAATTGTATACAAGATACAAAGAAATATTGAAACTTGAAAATATTGAAGAAAAGATAAGTGAAGTGAGAAAAAATGATAAGAAGTTAGTTAATCTGGAAAAAAGACACAGAGAATTAAGAGAGATTATAGAAAAATTGGACAGGGATAGAGAGAATATAAATCGAATATTAAATAATGAAAAGATTGAACTTGGCAAGATAGTAGAAAAAGGAGAAGAAAAGAAGAAAATTATTGATGAATATGAAGAAAAAATTAAAAGTGTAGTAGGAGATAGAAATCTGGAAGAATATTTATTGGAAATACAGGAAAACAAAGTAAATATTATTAAATTAGAGGAAACTTTAAGGGGAAAGCTTGAAAAAGAAAAAAATGAAATAATGAAAAAACAAGATGAATTGACTAAAATTAAAACTTCTCTTAATACTTTTGAAAAGGAACTTAAAGATGTTGAAAAAGAGGTAAAAAGACAGTTGGAAGAAAAAGGATTTGAAGATGTAGAAGAAGTAAATAAAAGTTTAATGGCTGAAGAAGATATAAAAGTATTAGAAGATGAGATAAAAAGATATGATGATGATATTAAGAGGATAAATGACAATATTATAAGGATTAAAAGTAAATTAAACAACCAATGGATAGATGAAAAAGAATGGATAAAATTAAAGAAAGATAGGGAAACTAAAGGATTTGAAATGGACAATTTAAAAGAAGAATTGGGCAAGAAAAAAGAACAAATTAATGAGATGAATAAAAATATTGAAAAAGTTAGAGAATTAAATCAAAAAATAGTTGTACTGCAAAAAAAGGTGGATATGTTAAAGGATATGTCTAAACTCGTATCTGGAAATAGATTTGTTGAATTTGTTGCAGTAAATCATTTGAAATATATAGCTAGAGAAGCATCTAAAAGGCTGATGGATATTACTAATAAAAGGTACAGTTTAGAAATTGATTCACAGGGAAATTTTGTGATTTGTGATAATTATAATGGTGGTGTAAGAAGGGACTGCAATACATTATCAGGTGGAGAGACGTTTATGACTTCTCTATCTTTAGCTTTAGCATTATCTACACAAATACAGCTTAAAGGAAATGCTTCAATAGAATTTTTCTTCCTTGATGAAGGCTTTGGAACTCTTGATAATCACTTACTTGATACAGTTATGACTTCACTTGAAAAACTTTATGAAGAAAAATTAGCCGTTGGAATTATAAGTCATGTCGAAGAATTAAAAAATAGAGTTCCTGTAAAGCTGATAGTAACTCCAGCTCAATCAGGACTGCATGGTACAAAGGTACATATTCAGAGAAATTAATAATTTAACAATTATTATCTATTAATTATTCACTATTTAAGGTATGGGAGCTGATAATATGAATTTAATTAAAGAATTAGATACAGCAAAGAAATTAGCAGTAAAAGCAGGAAAAGCTATACTCGATATATATGAAAATTCATTTGAAATAGAATACAAGGAAGATAAATCTCCAATAACATTAGCTGATAAAAAATCAAATGATATAATTGTAGAAGGATTAAAAAAAGAATTTCCGGCATATTCTATACTTTCTGAGGAACTAGAAGATAACAAAACTAGACTTAAAAATGATTGGTGCTGGATTGTAGACCCGCTAGACGGAACTAAAGAATTTATTAAGAAGAATGGTGAATTTACAGTTAATATAGCTCTTTCTTATAAAAATAAGGTAGTTCTTGGAGTTATATATATACCTGTGACAGATGAACTTTATTATGGAATTAAAGGAGTAGGTGCTTTTTATAAAAATAAACATAAAGAAGAAAAAATAAAAGTTTCTGATAGAAGAAAAGAGCTAAGGGTAGTTATGAGCCGTTCACATGCTACAGATAAACTTACATATCTATTAGAAAAAAATAAAGATAAAATAAACGATGTTAAAAAAGTTGGGAGTTCTCTTAAAGGGTGTCTTATTGCCAGAGGCGAAGCAGAAATATATTATAGATTTAGTTTAACTAAAGAATGGGATACCGCTGCAATGCAGGCTATAGTTGAATGTGCAGGAGGTATATTTAAACAAATAGATGGCTTGGACATGATTTATAATAGAGAAAATCCTCTTAATGAGAAGGGGTTTTATATCTTAAATAATATTGATAACAAATTGATTTAGATTATAAGTTAACGATTGTAAAGTATATGATATTTTAATATGATTTTTTATTTAGATTTAGGCTATTGGCTTATTAGCTTTTTAGCCCCCTAATAGATTTGGACAAAATTAACCATAGAAATATAATAAATTTAGGGGGTGGATTTAAGTGCCAAAAAAACAACTCACTGAAGAATTTAGAGTTAAAGTAGTTAAAGAAGCCTTAGAAACTGGTGAACAAGGTATAGTAGCAAGACGTCATGATATTCATCCGGTTACCTTATCAAGATGGATAAATAACTATAAAAAATATGGAAAAACAACAGTTTCTAAACAAACTTCCAAAACTACTAATAAAGATGTTGAGTCTCAGATACTAGAAAAAGAAAATGAACAACTAAA